>NZ_RZQY01000468.1:0-4699 GCF_003998575.1 Mesorhizobium sp. M7A.F.Ca.CA.001.10.2.1
CCTGGCGCGCTGGGACAATATCTGGCTCGGCGCCTTGGGTGCGGGCACTATCCTGGCTTACGCGCTGTGGAACCACCGCCGGCTCGATGCTTTCCTGGCCGGCGAAAACGCCGCCGAAAGCCTGGGCGTGCCGGTGGCGCGGATGCGAAGGATGACCTTTCTCGTCGCCGCCTTCTCGACGGCGATCCTGGTCTCGGTCGCCGGCGTCATCGGCTTCGTCGGGCTGATGATCCCGCATCTGTCGCGGCCGCTGGCGGGCCCCTTGCACCTGCGCCTGGTTGCCAGCTGCGCCGTGTTCGGCGCGGTGCTGTTGCTGGCCAGCGACCTTCTGGCCCGAACGCTGCTGCCGCCGCAGGAACTGCCGATCGGCATCATCACCAGCTCGGTCGGCGCGTTCTTCGTCGTCACCATGCTGATCCGCAACCGGCTTTAAGCGTGGCCTCGGTCAGGGTCGCGATTACTCTCCCGAAATGCCCAGTTGCACCTGTTGCTTTGGGCGCTTCGACTGGAACAGGGCAAGCAAAAAAACGCCGGCCTGAACCACGACGATGGTCGGACCCGTGGCTGCGTCGATGTGATAGCTGAGGATCGTTCCCACGACGCTCGACCCGATGGCGGCCGCGGCAGCAATGGCGAGCATCCGCTCAAAGCTCTTCGTCAAAAGAAAACCGATCGCTCCCGGCGCGATCAGCATGGCGATGACAAGGATGATCCCGACAGCCTTCAGCGAGGCCACGATGGTCAACGCGAGCAGCGTCAAGAGCCCGAAATGCAGCAGATTGACGGGCAGGCCGATCGCGCGCGCATGGGCCGGATCGAAACAATAGAGCAGCAGATCCTTGCGTTTTGCCAGAACGATGAGGATCGCCGGCACGACGATGATCGCCGCCTCGATCACGTCGCGCCACTGGACGCCGAGCATGTTGCCGAACAGGATATGATTGAGATGCTGGTCGGTCTCGACCTTGACGAACAGAACCAGGCCAAACGCGAACATGCCTGAGAAGACGATGCCCATGACTGCGTCCTCCTTGATCCGGCTGTGCTGCTTGAGGTAGCCCGTCGCCAAAGCGCAGCCAAGCCCTGCCACGAATGCGCCGAAGGCAAGCGGGATCCCGGCGATATAGGCGAGCACAATACCCGGAAGCACGGCATGCGAAACGGCGTCGCCCATCAGCGACCAGCCCTTCAGGACGAGATAGCAGGACAACACCGCGCAGATGGCGCCGACCAGAATGGCGACGGTGAGACCGCGACGCATGAACTCATGGCTGAGCGGTTCGGCGATCCAGGACCAGATTGTCATCATGACGCGACCTGGGATGCGGCACGTGCCGCCCGGCGCGCGGCGAGACGGCCATGTTTGGGTGCGAAGACGAAGGCAGTCAGAAAGACCACGGTCTGCAGCACCACGATCAGTCCGCCAGTCGCGCCATCGAGAAAGAAGCTGAGATAGGCGCCGACCGCGCTCGTCGCCGCGCCGATCGCCATCGCGAGCAGGATCATGACGCCGAACCGATCGGTAAGCAGATAGGCGGTGGCACCAGGCGTTACCACCATCGCGATCACGAGGATCGCGCCGACGGTCTGGAGCGCGGCGACGATGCAGGCGCTGAGCAGCACGAAGAACAGGACCCGCAACCGCCACGGATTCAGGCCGACGCCGCGCGCATGGTTCTCATCGAAGAACACCAGCATCATATCCTTCCATCGAAGCCCCAATACAGCCAGCGAAACCGCTGCGATGAGGATGACCTGGGTTACATCCTCGTCGGAGATTGCGAGGATGTTGCCGAGTACGATGGACTGGATGTTTACGGAGGTCGGACTGATCGACGCAATCAGCAGCCCGCCAGCGAACAGCGTTGTAAAGACAAGGCCGATCACGGCGTCCTCGCGAAGTTGCGTCACGCGCCGCACCAAGGTGATGCCGAGTGCGGCGATGAGGCCGGAGGCGAATGCGCCGGCGGCATAGGGAAGGGCCAGCATGTAGGCGGCCGCAACGCCCGGCACCACCGAGTGGGCAAGCGCGTCGCCCATCAGGGCCCAGCCCTTGAGTATGAGATAGCAGGACAGGAACGCGCAGACCATGCCGACCAGGGCGCTGACCCAGATGGCCTTGGCCATGTAGTTGTAGGTGAAGGGTTCCAGCAGGATGTCAATCACGGGGCTGGCGATCCGCTGTCGGGCTTCATCATCTTCTCTTGATCGCGCTCGCCGTAAAGCACCAGAGGGCGCTCGTCATCGGTCAGCACGGTCAGGTGGCGAGCGTCGGGGTCGTCGTGAAGATCGGCGCCGCCGAGGCGTAGATGCCTCAGCACGCCGCCAAAAGCTTTCGCAAGATTGGCTTGCGTAAACGTTGTCTCTGTCGGTCCGAAGGCCAGCACCGTCTTGTTGAAGATGACGACATGGTCGCAGAAATTGACGATGCTGCCGAGATTGTGCGTCGACACCAACATCAGCTTGCCGTCGTCGCGCATCGACCGAAGGAGATCGATGATCGCTGCTTCGGTCTGCACGTCGACGCCGGTGAACGGCTCGTCGAGCAGGATGATCTCGCCGCCCTGCGCCAGAGCGCGCGCCAGGAACACGCGCTTCTTCTGGCCGCCGCTCAGTTCGCCGATCTGGCGCTTGCGAAAATCGGTCATGCCGACCCGTTCCAGCGCCGCGTCGACCGCCATGCGATCGGCTCTGCGTGGGATACGCAGAAAATTCATGTGGCCATAGCGGCCCATCATGACGACATCTTCCACCAGCACCGGAAAGTTCCAGTCGACATCCTCGCTCTGCGGCACATACGCTACCAGGCCGCGCTTCAGCGCTGCGTGGACCGGCAATCCGGCGATAAGCACTGTTCCGGTCGACGGCGTCAGGAAGCCCATCAGCGCCTTGAACAGCGTCGATTTGCCGGAGCCGTTGACGCCGACCAGCGCGCAGATGGTGGAGGCGCCGAGCCTGAAAGAGGCGGAGTGTACGGCCGTGACCCCGCTTGAATAGCTGACGGTGACGTCGTCCACGTCGATGGAGGCAACGACCCGGCCGCTACCGGTCGATGTTCGATCATGGCTGCCCTGGACGCTGTCCGGAGCGAGCGCGGTGCGAACCCCGGTCACCCGCCGAACCCCTGGACGATAGTCTCGACGGTGGTTTCGAGAAGCTTCAGATAGGTCGGAACCGGGCCGTCTTCCTCGCTCAGCGAATCGACGTAGAGAACGCCTCCATAGGTGGCTCCGGTTTCGCGCGCGACTTGCTTGGCCGCCTTGTCCGAAATGGTGCTTTCGCTGAACACCACCGGAATCTTGTTCTCGCGCACCAGGTCGATGAGCTTGCGCGCCTGTTGCGGAGTGCCTTGCTGGTCGGCGTTGATCGGCCACAGATAGGCTTCGCGCAGATCGAAGTCGCGTGCCAGGTAGCTGAAAGCGCCTTCGCTTGTAACCAGCCAGCGTTGGTCCGTGGGGATCGCCGACAGGCGCTTGCGCATGGGCTCGTCGATTGCCTTGATCTTTTCCGAATAGGCGGCGGCGTTGGCGGCATAGACCTGGGCGTTTGCCGGATCCGCCTTGGACAGCGCCTTGCGGATGTTCTCGACATAGATGAGGGCGTTCTTCGGCGACATCCACGCATGCGGATTGGGCTTGCCTTCGTAGGGCCCCTCCTTGATCCCCATCGGCTCGACACCGTCCGTGACGACGGCGCTCGGCACGTTCTTCACGTTGTCGAAGAATTTCTCGAACCAGCGTTCGAGGTTCATGCCGTTCCAGAGCACGAGGTCGGCCGATTGCGCCTTCACCACGTCGAGCGGCGTCGGCTGATAGTCGTGGATTTCGGCGCCGGGCTTGGTCACCGACTCTACGATTGCCGCGGTCCCGGCTACGTTTTGCGCGATATCCTGGATGATCGTGAACGTCGTCACGACGCGCAGAACCTTCCCTGCCGCAGGCTGGGTCTCCTGTGCCATGACCGGAACGAGGCTCGCCATCGTCGCAAAACCGATGGCCACAAGGCCGCCAAGCGCCCGCAGCATCGTCCTGCGGGTTGGGGAAGCAGAAACAGTCATCGGATGCCTTTCGACTGGAGTTGATCGTCGCCCATGCGCTGCTCACGTCATGCTAATGCGTTTGATTTGCATCTAATATTGCAGTTGCAACTGATTTGCAAGTAGCTAATTGCAGTCGCGTGGCAACGCGGCTAAGTATGGCGGATGAAAGCGGATAACGACCTTTTCGAGCGATTCCGGAGCAATTTGAAAGCCGCCGGTGTCCGGATGACCGAACAACGCAAGGTGATCTTGCGGCTGCTGGCGGATGCGCACGACCATCCGGACGCGAACGAATTGTATTCTCGTGCCCACCAGATCGACGGCAGCATTTCCTTGTCGACCGTCTACCGGACGTTGCGGCTCCTGGAGGAGAAAGGCGCCATCCAGCGTCATGCCTTCGACGAGGGCCGCGCCCGGTTCGAAAACGCGGACCGTGAACATCACGACCATCTCATCGACCTCGACACCGGTCAGGTGATCGAGTTCCGTTCCGACAAAATCGAGAAACTGCAGGCCGAGATAGCGTCGGAGCTTGGCTTCGAAATCGTCCGCCACAAGCTGGAACTGTATGTCAGGAAACGCGCCAAATAGCGTGGTTTCTGGTCGTCACCATGCTGATCCGGGTCTGATCGCGGCGGGCAAGACGCCGCCGGCTCAGAC
>NZ_RZQY01000469.1:0-4765 GCF_003998575.1 Mesorhizobium sp. M7A.F.Ca.CA.001.10.2.1
ACACTGTCCTCGCCGGCAAGCCAGTGTCGGCAGATGTGCAACTGCCTTCGGGCTCCTGGGTGATTTCAGCCATACCGAAGGGGGGCTGGCCAGCCACTCCAAAGAATGCCTGGATTTTGCGGGGGCTCATAGGCTTTGCCGGCGCGCTGGTGGTGCTGCCGATCCTGGTGGCCGGGCGGCTGTTTGGCGAGAGACAGAAAAACTATGCCGAGCTCAGACGCTTGTCCGGCCGTCTTGAGCTGGCTTTGGAAGCTTCTGGGATCGGCGTGTGGGAGCACGACCTGGCCACAAAAGAGCTGCTATGGGATCACCGCGTCAACCAAATCTACGGCAAGCCAGCCGATGGCAAACCGCGCGGCTATGACGACTGGGCTTCGGCCATTCATCCCGACGATTTCAACCGGGCGCGCCAGGAGTTCGAGTCGGCCGCAGAGAGGAAAGGACCCTATTCCTCGCAATACCGAGTCCTGCTTGCGGAGGGCGGCACGCGCCACGTGCGCACGCGCGCAGCCTTCTTCCAGGACATCGGCGGCACGCCAAAGATGATTGGCGCCGAGTGGGACGTGACCAGCGACGTGCTGCTCAACGAGACGCTCATGCGAGAGCGCCAGCTGTCAGAATCGAAAAATGCCGAACTTGAGGTCGCCAAAGCGCGTGTCGAGCATGTGGCTCTGCATGACCCGCTGACGGGTCTGCCCAACCGTCGCTATCTCGATGAGTTGCTTGCCGAAAACGGGGAAAAGGATACCCGTACGGCACTGCTGCATCTGGACCTCGACCGCTTCAAGCAGATCAATGATACGCTGGGCCACGCAGCAGGTGACGCTATGCTGGTGCACGCCTCCAAGGTCATCAAGGTCAACACGACTCCCGGTGATTTTGTTGCACGCATCGGCGGTGACGAGTTCGTTGTGGTGAGCCATGGGCGTGATGACAAACAACTTTCCGCGCTCGCCGACCGCATCATCACGCAGATGCGCCGGCCGGTCGATTTTCTGGGCAATCCGTGCCGGTTCGGAGTGAGCATCGGAATCGCCGCCGGAACCGAACCCAGGCAACTGCTGGTCAACGCCGATCTCGCCCTTTACCGGGCCAAACGCCGTGGTCGCAATCGCCACGAGTTCTTTGACGAAGAGCTGCAAAGCGAGATCGTGCGGACCAAGCAAATTGCCGACGAAATCCTGGGCGGGCTGGAGCGCGCCGAATTCACAACATACTATCAGCCGCAGTTCGACGCCCGCACGCTTGAGATCGTCGGAGTAGAGGCGTTGTCGCGCTGGAAGCATCCAACACGCGGCATCCTGGCCCCCCAAAGTTATCTTAAAGTGGCCGAAGAACTCAACGTCGTGGCAGTCATCGATCGCGCTGTCCTGGAACAGGCGCTAGAGAACTTCGAGCACTGGTCGAGCAGCGGTCTCAACATCCCGCACGTCTCGGTCAATGTCTCCGCCAAGCGCTTGGAGGACAAGGATCTGATCCATGGCTTGCGCAAGCTTGCCATCAAGAAAGGAACCCTTTCGTTTGAGTTGGTCGAGTCCATCTTCCTCGATGATAATGACGACCTGGTCACGTGGAACCTGGAGCACATAAAGGAACTCGGCATCGACATCGAGATCGATGACTTCGGCACCGGCCATGCTTCGATAGTGTCCCTGCTCAAGCTGCAGCCGCGCCGGCTCAAGATCGACCGTCAACTGATCACGCCCGTCACCCAGTCGATCCCGCAGCGTCAACTGGTCTCGTCCATCATTGAGATCGGCAAATCGCTGGGCATCGAAGTCATTGCCGAGGGTGTCGAGACGAACGACCACGCCCGCATCCTGAAGGAACTAGGCTGCGATATCCTGCAGGGCTATGTTTTTGGACGCCCAATGGAGGCCAAGGCTTTCACGGCGTTTGTGCAATCGCGCAAATGGTTGGCAGCGGGGTAAGGTCATGCCCGCTCCGTCAGAGCGCCGGTTCGCCAATGTGCTCCGCCCTTGCGTGCCGGCGAAGTGAGCCAAAGCAAAGGTTCCTCGTGAGTCAATTCGACCCGTGCCGAAAGAGGAACTTCAGGATCGCTTCGACGGCAGATCAAGGCGGGCGAACGCCTGACAATGCGCTTATGTGATTTCCCGGCGGCCCAGAGGGGCACCTATAGGCCGTTTCCTGAGAAACGCGCCAACAGCAAAACTCCAAGCAGGCGGCCCCGATTTTCGGCGGACACAGATGCAAGCAGCGCCCTTGCCAGTTCCTTGGCAAGGTGCGTCGCTCCTTCGCGAGCGGCGCCCGGTGGCGGGCTCCTGCTGATGATCTGCGGTAGAAGAAAGGGCTTGGCAATCACGATACTGTTTGGAACTTCCGCTGCCCAATGGCAGGCGCTGCCGCAATCAGCCGAGCCGACCATCGGATGCAAGGCGGGAGAGCAGGCCGCGGATCGAGAAACGCAGTCCCTCCGGCGCAAAGTCGAGATCGGGAGCCTGTCCGAACAGACTCGTCAATGCAGCGCGCATGTAGCGCGTCCCATATCCCACTCGCGAGGGTTCGACTACGGTTGGTCCTCCTGTTTCGGTCCATCTCAACGACAGCAATGGTTCCGAGTTCGACTCAATATTCCATTCCAGGCGTATTCTGCCTTCGGGGCGGGACAAGCCGCCATATTTGATGGCGTTTGTTGCCAGTTCATGAAGCGAGAGGGCGAGAGTTGTACCGGCATCGCGCGAAAGCAGCACCTCGGGTCCTTCGATCGTGATGGCAGTTTGATCCTTGGAAAGGTATGGCGCGAGGACCGATTTTGCTACATTCGTTAAGGCCACTGTCTCGCCACCGGCAGCAAAAACTGCAGAATGAACATCCGACAAGGCTCTCAATCTCCCTTTGAAGTCTTCTGCAAGTCCCTCTGCCGAGATCGCGCCGCGCCTGGTCATATCGAAGATGGATATGACGGTCGCCAGGATGTTTTTCACTCGATGATTTAGTTCAAGGCGTAGTTCCGTCTCCCGCTCAAGATAGTCACGCACGTCGCGCTGGCGAATTCTGGTGAGGAGTGCCGACTGGATTCCGCTTATCAGTTCGAGCGCAGCCACGGGACGCTGATAGTATATCTGACGCGAACGTGGCCAAGCAGCACTCAGCGCCGCTTGGATGCGTGACTGCTGTGCCGCGCGGTCCAACAAAACAACGATTGGAATTTCCGACCAATTCGGCTGCGCCTGAAGGAAACTTTCAACCGTTGCGATAGCCTGAGGATTCAAGGCTTCGTGAGTAACAACCAGCACTCCAGGGGATAGCGCAAGCAAACCCTCTAAGTCCTCGGGACTCGCCGCTAGAGCCCGTAGACCACGTTCTTGCAGCAGGGAAGCGGTGTAACCAGCATCCTTGCGGTAAGGCGCCAAGATCAGCACCCAATCCAGTGTTCCCAGCCCGTTTCGCTCGACGTCGTTCACGTCTCGGGCAGAGGATTGTAGGAAACGACGGAAACGCCGGAACTCGCGATGAACAGTTCCCGGACATCGAGATCGTGCGGGCCGTGGCGCTTCTTGACGACCGTGATGTTGCGCCTCAAACGGCCCTCATGCTCGGACATGCGCAGCAGAAGCACGGTGTCGCCGAGAAAACTAACGTCCACGTCGATCCCAACGTTCTGCCCGAGCAAACCATGCTGGGCGACAATGAGCATGGTCAGCACGTCAGCGCGCGCGAGATGTTTCAGGAGAGACTGGATGTCCAGAACCGCCTTTTCCCGGTGGGGAAGAGAATTCAGATAGCCGGTGAAGCTGTCAATCACGACAACCCGGGTATTGTTGCGACTGACGACTTGCTGCACAATCTGGCCGAACTCCCCAGGCGAGATTTCGTTGGGACTAAAATCGTAGATGACAAGTTGGCCATCCTTGTGGAACTGCCGAAGATCCATCCCAAGGCCCTCGGACCGGCGAAAGAAAGTCTCCAGTCGCTCCTCAAACAGGAACAGGGCCACGCTTTCGCGGCGCTGAAGCGCGGCAGTGGCGTAAAGCGAAGACATCGTCGACTTGCCTGTTCCCGACTGACCAATCACGAGCGTTATGGTTCCCGATTCCTGGCCGCCGCCGAACATCTCGTCGAGAGCGTCTACCCCTGACTTGATCAGTTGCGGCTTGGTCACTTCGGGAGGCGACCCTGGCACAATCCTCGGAAACACCACAACGCCCTCGCCCTCGCGAATGGCCATATCGTGATAACCGTCAGCAAACGGCACGCCGCGCATCTTGCTGACTTCAATGCGCCGGCGCACGCCGCCGTAGTCCTCGAGAGATTTATCAAGCCGGATCACGCCGTGGGCAATGCCCTCGATTTCCTCGCCGTTGTGATCGCCTCCGCTGGTCTGGGTGTCGAGCAACACCGCCACAATGCCCTGTTTGGCAAGGAAGGCCTTGAAGCCAATCAGTTCGCGCCGGAACCTCGGTGTGTCACCGGTAATCAGCCGGATCTCGAGCAGCGAGTCATAAACAAGCCTGTGGGGTTTGTGTTCTTCGATCGCGCGTTCAATCGCCTTGCGCGTTTCATCCAATCGAAGGTCGGCAGTCTGGAAAATCGTCTGATCGGCCGCGCCACTCAGGGTCTCCGAAGCGGACAATTCCTCAACACGAATCCCATCAAGCGTCCAGCCGTGTGAAGACGCAATCGCCTGCAGTTCGGCGGCGGTTTGCGAAAGGCTGACATAGATGCAGCGTTCACCGGCTGCCACACCGGCGCGCAGGAACTGCAAGGCCGCGGTCGTCTTGCCTGCGCCTGGATCGCCTTGCAC
>NZ_RZQY01000046.1:0-18078 GCF_003998575.1 Mesorhizobium sp. M7A.F.Ca.CA.001.10.2.1
TCCATACCCAAGACATTGTGCGCCTGGCCGGAATACCAGATTCCGTCCTGGCTGGTGTCGCCATAGATGACCAGTGGCGAGTTCGGCCCGGCGCCGCCGGTGACGATAATATGGTCGCCACCGACACGCCTGCCACCGTCCAGCGTTATATCGACACCGGAGACGGTCATCGCAACACCGGCTTTCGGCGTCAGCGCAACGCTCTGCAGCGTTATCACGCTCGCAGTGAGCGCCTGGATGGTGAACGTGCCGGCAAATCCGCTCAGCTGCACCTTCTGGCCCACATAGAAGCCATCCGCCAGCCAGCTGCCGACACTGCGTGTCAGGCTGTTGGTGGTGATGTTGACGGTCGCCGTGCCGGTGATGGCGCGCGGCTCCGCGACGTGCAGTGAACGCTCGGCATAGCTGTTGAACGTGTTGAGCGCGAGCACCGTGCCGGCTGGCTGGCCGGCGCGTGTGTTCGGTGCGCTGAGCACCAGCTTGCTGCCGTCACCCCATGTCAGCGCGGAGTTGCTCGGCGCCGGCAGGGTCGCATCGGCGATCGCCAGAATGGTGCGCGTGTAGGTTTCGCCCGCAAGCTGGATTACCTGGCCAACCTGATAGCGGTCCTCCGACCAGTCGCGGCCGTCCTGACGGGTGACGATGATCTGTCCACCGGTTCCGGCGGCGATGTTCATCGGGCCGGTGCTTTCCAGATACATGTTGCCGCCGCCATGAACGAGCGTCAGCGCGCCATGCTGGCCTTGCACGTAGAAGCTCTTCACCGCGCTGTTTTGCGTCGCGAGCGGCGCGCCCTCGAGCGTCAGCGAGTAGCCGTCTTCCGATATCTCGATGATGCGGAAGTTACGCTTGCCGCTGGCATCGACCATCGTCACCAGATGTCCGGCGAGGTAGCCTTCAGCGGCCCATTTGACGTTGTCGTGGCGCGTGACGATGCCGCCGGTATAAGTTGGGTCGACATCGACTTCGGCCACCACGGTCTGCAGCACGGCGTTGGTCACGGGGTTGATGCGATTGATGGTGCGCGGTGCTTCCGAGACCGGCGCGAGTTGTCCGCCGATGACGCGCATGACCGCGCCGGCGATCGCCACGATCTGATACTCGCCCTGCGCAAAGTCTTCGGCGATCGAGATGAAGTCCCCGACCGCAAAGCCGGCCCAGTTGCCGCCGTCGGTGCGCGTGATAATGCCGCCCGCCGTCGTCGTGGCCACATCCACCGACTTGTTGAGCGTGATCACATCCTTATCGAAGGCGGTGATGGTGTGCGGCCCGTCCGCCACGCTGGCCAGCGTCGGTCCGCTCAGAACCAGGATCGAGTTGTCATTCGGATCCGCGCCTTCGGCCGGATTGGCCGGATTGATCAGCGCATCATTGATGGCGACGATCGTCCAGACGCCCGGCAGGTTGTCGATCTTCACCGTTTGGCCGACGAGGAAGCCCATCGCTTTCCAGTCGAATCCGGTGCGCACGATGGTGCCGCCGTTGACGCCGGATGGCGTTATGTCGAACGTGCTCGTCACCTGCACCGGCGGCGCAGGATTGAGCGTGCCCTCGATGACGAGCTTGTCGTTGCCTTCACCGAGCATCAGATTGACCACCTCGATGGTGCTCTTGGTGCTGTCGGTGCCGAAATCGCCGTTCTGGTCGACGCTGATGCGTCCGAAGCTGATGCCACCCGGGAAGAAGCCGGATTCACCGAAAGTCGGATCGCCGGTCACACCGAGCCCCAGGCTTAGATTGTCAGCCATGTTGAAGCCGGTGAGCGTCGTCGCCGTCATCACGCCGCCGACATCTTCCTTGCTGGTGTCGTTGAAGATGTTCAGCACGTCGATCTGTTGCGATTCCGGCGGCTGCTGGCCGATCGCGATCAGGAAGTCGTCGGCTTCGCCTGGCAGCTTGAGGCCGTTCTCGAGTGAACGGTCGGCGCCGGTGACGCCGCCCTCGACAGCCAACGGTCCGCGCAGCTTGGACAGGTAATGGCCGGAAACCGGGAAAACCTTGACGCCTTCGCGGGTGATCGGCACTTCGTATTCGGTGTCGGCGCGCAGTTCGACCGTCTGCTGCTGGTAGTAGTTGGCCGGCGTGAACACGGCCAGGGCCGCGGTGCGAACCACGTGCACATCGTTCAGCGTGGCGCCGAGATGCGGCAGGATCTGCGCGACATTGGTGCCGGTGATCTGGATCGAGGTGTCCTTGGTGTCGTTGTCGCCGCGGATGATCGCGATCTTGAAGTCGCCGAT
This sequence comes from Mesorhizobium sp. M7A.F.Ca.CA.001.10.2.1, assembly GCF_003998575.1. Lineage (NCBI taxonomy): Bacteria > Pseudomonadati > Pseudomonadota > Alphaproteobacteria > Hyphomicrobiales > Phyllobacteriaceae > Mesorhizobium > Mesorhizobium sp. M7A.F.Ca.CA.001.10.2.1. Next base: position 2,241 of record NZ_RZQY01000046.1, read on the forward strand.
CAGATTGTCGGCCGTATCGAACACGCGGATCCACTGTCCTTCGAGGAAACCGAATGACAGCCAGCCATCGTCCTTGTCGCCAAGTCCGGCGATGGTGATCCGGTAGGTCGGCACAAGTCCTTCCATGACCTGCTCGAAGCGGATATTGCCGGTGTACTCGCCGTCCCGCGCCAGATCGGACAGGATGACGTCGTCCTTCGCGCCTGTCGCTGCCAACAGCCTGTCGACCTTGAAGAACTTTCCGTCCGCATCGATCGAGGTGATGAAATAGTCGCCGCTGCCGGCGCCGGCATTGCCGATGCGTATCTGCTGGCCGACGAAGAAGCCTTCATCGACGAAGCTGCCGAGATCGGCACCGGTGCTACGCGTGATCTTGCCCAAGCCACCTTCGTTGGAGAAGACAAGATTGCCGTCGAATATCTGCGTTGGCCTGAGGCCGCCAATGATGCTGTATCCGGAGCCGGGCGTGACCGCGACGCCATTGACACTAACGACATCCGCCAGACCGTCCGTTAGTACCGCGACGCTGACGTTGGTCGACGGCGCCTTGGTCAGCCGGATCGTATAGTCGTCGGTGTCCGATCCATCGCCGTTGAGCAGCGTATTGCCTTCACTCTCCAGCACAACCGCGCCGGCGCTGTCATTGTCGATCACGTCGATGTCGACATAGCCCGGGCCTGAGCGCAGGTTCGGGAAGACATAGTTGTGGTTGGCGTCGACTGTCAGCGCCTGGTCGAGCTGGAAGAAGATCGCCGCCGTGTGCGGGTCCTCACGCGGGATGTCGTCGCGCGCTTCGATGCCGACGCGCACCGCATCGTTCCAGTTGCCGCTGTCGAAAGTGATGCGCCAGTAGCCGTCGGCACCCTTGAACATGCGGTTGTCGAGACCGTTCGGATCATCGACGTCGTAGATCATGATGTTTTCGTCGCTGAACTCGTTGACGTACAACTTGACGACGATCGTGTCGCCCGCGTCGGGCGCCTTGGCGAGCTGCACCAGCAGTTCGTCATTCAGCTTGGTCGTGGCATTGCCTTCGATGACCAGCGAGCGGCCATCTTCGGTGTTCGTGCCGGGCGTCACCTCGGTGACATAGATTCCGGGCGTGTCGTTGTCACGCAGGTCGACCTCGACGTTGCGCACGTCCGCCGCGTCGAAGGGATCGCCGTTCGGATAGGCCGCGGCCAGCAGTGCCGGTGCGACACCGCTGGTGTCGGAGATGACACTGTGCTGGACGACGACCACTCGATCGCCCTCAGCGCGCAAATCGTCGGGCGCATAGAGGTACACGTTCTGCGCCGTGTTCCAGTTGGTACTGTCGAAGGCCAGCACGATCGAGCGGTCGTTGATGATCGTCGGAACGCCGTTGATGGTGATGACATGCTGGAATTCGCCGTCGGTTCCGACAGCGCCGGGATCCAGCTTCGATAGCCAGATCGTATCGCCGATGCCATTCGGCAACGGTGCCGGATTGATCAGCGTGCCGTCTTCTTCCTGCTGTGGCGAACGTGCCGCCGAGATCGTCACATAGACGATCTGGCCGGCCAGCGGCGCCACCGCCAGCCTGACGGTGTAACTGTCGACATTGCGCGGCCCGCCTTCGCGAACAGCCGTGAAGCCATCCGTTTCGTCGATGCGGACGATGCCCTCCTGGGGGCCGGCCACGTGATAGTCGAAGCCGTCGACGAGGACGCCATCGTAGAGTGGATCGCCCGAAGTGACGAGGTGGTCAACGGCGCCGGAGGCACCTTCGAGTTCGCGCGTGATGATATCTTCCGTGACATCGCCCGCGACATTGATCGTGTCTGAACCCAGACCGCCGATAACGCGATAGGCTACGCCGAAAGCCGTCGATTGGACGAAGAATTCATCGTCGCCTTCAAGCCCGTCGACCTCGACCACTTCGATCGTGGTGTAGCGAACGTTGAGGCCGGCGCCGAAGATACCCTTATCGGTGATGGCGAAATCGTCGGCGAATTCCGTGCCGAGGATAACCAGCTTGTCAAAGCCGGTGCCGCCGTCGACCGAGACCGGCGCGTTGACGTTGTATTGCACTTCGTCTTCGCCGCCGCCGGCGCGGATGTCCGGCGCGCGCGCGACCGAGAAGCCGAGCCCGATGATCGACTTGGCGACGCCGAAGTCGTCCAGCACGATAACGTCGTCGGTATAGTCGTCAGGCGTCGAGTCAGCGTCGGCGAAATTGATCACGCCATCGCCATTGGTGTCGAGCGTCACCGCCGGCAAATCGTCCTGATCGATCGTGCCGTCACCATTCCAGTCCTGGTTGGCGACCGCCGCAATGGCGAACGCGCGGACGATGAACAGGTCGTTGTTGTCGTCGCCTTCGAGCCGCAATTCGGCCTGGTTGGCATAGACCCGGAATTCGTCGTTGCCGGTGCCGCCTTGCGCCACCATCGGCGCACTGATGCCCGGGCTCAGCCAGCCGCGTGTCGTGGCCACCATGTCGGGGAACACGTCCTGGTCGAGCAGGTTGCCGCCGAAGAACGGCGTGACGCCGTTTTCCGCATCGCCGGTGCGTTTGGTGCCGAATATCTGGCCGATGTTGAAGGAGTCGTCACCGGCGCCGCCTTGCAGCGAAACGATCGCCGTGGTGTCGTCGGAGTAGAAATTGTCGTTGCCGCCCTGCCCCTCGATGGTGATCCGGCCATTCAGCGCGGTGTCGTAGTTGATGCGCGCGACTTCGTTCGAAGGCTCATTGTCCTCGATCGTATCGGCATAGGTCTTCGGCTGTCCGTAGACCATGGCGACGTAGCCTGGACGGTCGGCGGCTTCGTGCGGCAGATAGTTGGCGCCGCGCAGCAGGAAGATGTCGTCGATCGGCTTGTTGCCGCCGATCAGACCATTCTGCGACGAATCGTACCCGAAGATCGTCAGTTCATCGACACCGTCGATAGGACGCCCGCTGTCGAGAATGTTGATGACGTAATTGCGCTGGAAGTCGGTGCCCGCGGTGCCCTGCCCCGGATTGTTGGAGCCAAGCGTGTAGATCTCATAGAGATCGGTGCCCGACACGCCGTCGAGCGTAAGCGTGTGCTCGGCCGCCGTCTGCATGTTCGGAGAGGTTTGCGTCGTGGTATCCTGGAGGTAGTAGACGCGGAAGCGGTCTTCGCCATCGACGTTGTTCACATCGAGGTTCTGGCTGCCATAGGCGCGGGTCTTCGAGCCGAGGAAGACGTAACCGGCGCTGCCCTGCGTGTTGGTGCCACCGGCACCGGACGTGTCGCCGAACTGGATCGTGTCGACATCCGTATTGCCGAAGATTCGGGTCAGCACGGTCGGTCCGGTGACCGGGTTCGCTGTCAGCGTCGGCGTTGCCGAGCCGACCGGCGCGCCGATCGTCTTGTTGCCCGGCGTCACGGTTGCGTTGGCGATGATGCGGCCGCGCAGCACCATCACGGTGCCGAAGGCGAAATCCAGGTTGACGAGCGCATGGATGACCTCGTTGGTCGCCGACACGTCGCCATAGATGTCGATGCTCTTGGCCGCCAGCGTTTCGCTGTTGGAATCGAGCGTTACGTTGTCGCCGACGCGCAGCAGCACGGAACCCTTTTCGGCGAAGATCTGGCCATGTGGGATCGCACGTGACGCATCGGGCTGGAAGGTCGGGAACGTCGTGCCATCTTCACCGAAGCGGGCACTGCCGCTGTGCAGCAGGTCGAGGTTCTCGCCCTGAACCGAGGTCTCGCGCACCGTGATGCGGATGTCGCCATCATAGGTGTGCGCCAGCACCAGCCGCAGATTGCCGGCGGTGCCGCCGGGAACCTCCGGCGCTTCGGCCAGGTAGATGTTGTTGCCGGCCTCAAGTGCGACGTCGTCATCGCTCGAACCGCGCGATGAATCGATCTCGAGGTCGTTGGTAAAGGCGCCGATGGAGCCATTGCCGTTGGCGTCGAGGTCGATGGTCTGCCCCATCACGTCGGCCAAATCGTCGCCCAAGCCGTTGTTGCGTGAATCCAGGATCGAGCCCGCGACGGTCCTTAGCGACACATCACGGATCGTGTGGACGGTATGAACATGCATGTCGCCGACGACTTCGTCGAGGAAGATGCCCAAAGTCGCATCCGCGCTGATGTCGAAGGCGCGCAGCACACCGAGCCCGCCGGCGCCATTGCGGTTGTCAACGTTGATCTCGAGGAAATTGCCCGGTTCACCAATGCCGCCCAGGGCCGAATTGATGTCAAGCAGCGTCGGGTTGAGCACCTCGGCAGCCACCTGGAAATGGGTCGGGTTAAACAGCCCCACGCCAGCGGCCATGGTGATGTTGCGGCCGGAGACATCGGCCTCGATCGAGGTCGGGTCGCCGTTGTCATTGCGCGCATCGAGGATGCGCCGCGGCGAATACAAAAGCACATCCGAGGCGTTGGAGCGAATGCGCTCGATGCGCATGTCACCGGTCTTTTCGGTCAGCGCGATGTAGCCATTGGTCAGCACGTCGATGTCGCCATTGCCGGCGATCTCGGTGATGCCCAGTACGTTGATGGTGGTCGCCGAGGGTGCGGGATTGGCTGCCGCGACGATGATGTCGCCGCCCGTGACGACCGAGCCTGCCTGCAGCCCGGGCAGCGTGCGCAGGCCGGTTGCCGGGTCGAGGCCCCGGAAATCATAGGTCGACGCGATTTCCGTGTTACCGGTGGCGAAGACGCCACGGCTCAGCGACGGGATAGCTCCCTCATCCGGCCGGAATTTATTGTAGTAGGTCTGTCCGCCCGCGGGCAACGCCGGCGCCTTGACCAGCAGGCCGCCGGACAGACCGTCGCCGAACTGTTCAATGCTGGCTTGCAGCAGCACGTCCGCCGTATTGCCGGCATTGATCCGGTCGATCTCGACGATGTAGAAGCCCCCGGCCGGCGCCTCGCGCAGCAGCGCCTTGAGGTCGAGGCTGATGTTGCCGAGCGCATCGGTGGTGAAGGTCTCAGCCGAAATCAGGCTATGCAGATCGGTCAGCGCGCCACCCGGTGCCAGATCGATGGCCGTGCCGGCCAGAGCGTTTGTCAACGTGGTCGCCAACTTGACGCTCTGCCCGTCGGGCGAAGCGATGATGTAGTAATAGCCGCCGTCGGTGAGCCCGCCGATGGCCGTGGTCACGGCATCGTAGCGCACCAGCTGGCCGGTATAGAAACGGTTCTCGACCCCAAGGAATACCTGGTTCGTCAAGCCGGCGACGCGGCCGGTGTCGAAGCCTATGCCGAGCGGCAGGCCGGCGCTGTCGACGATGTCGATGTTCACGCGCGCACCGGTCGCGCCGATGTTTTCGTCGGCGCGAATGTTCAGGATGTGGGTACGGATCAGCGACTGGCGGCCGTCACTGCCTGTGACGCCGCGATCGTTGGTGGCGAACACCGATCCGTCGGTGTTGACGATCGAGGTCGTGCCGATCGGGTTGTCGATCGTGCCGTTGATGTAGATATCGGAATGGCCTCCGGTGTCGGTGATCTCGACCAGCGTCGGCGCGACTTCGCGCACCACCTTGAAAGTCAGCGTCACACTCTGCGACGGGTTGAGCCATGCCAGCGGCTGCTCGTCGGTGACGACATCGATATTGTTGATAATGATGTCCTTGTCGGACTCGTTGCGGATCGACACGCGCTGCAACGTATCGCGGAACGTCCAGGTGCCGCCTGCGCCGATCATCGAGTTCGAATCGAACACCACGTCGCCGGGACCCGGATTGACGATGTTGTTGACGACAATGTCATTGCTTTGGATCGTGCTGCCTTCGCCTTCGGTCGCACTGCCGCCGCCCGCGGTGTCGTTGACCGACACTTCGACCGCGACATCGATCTGGCCCTCGGCGCCGACGACCAGTTGCTTGATGACCAGTTCGGGTGACCGGCCCGAAAGGATCAGCACGTCGGAATTGAAATTGATCGATTGCGGCCTGTCATCTGGACTGCTGCCGCTCGATCCGCCGGCGGCGAGCGAGCGCTTGCTGTCGTCGGCGTTGTCTGTCTGCGCGATATTCGGGCCGTTCACGGTCGAGGCAAACAAGGCCAGGTGCTCGGCCGAGCTCCCAGGCTCCTGCGGATAATCCGGGTGTCCGAGCACGACATCGCTATTGTCGCGCGGACCGGCCGTCACCAACGCTCCTGCCGCGCCGAAAATCTCGGACGAGACGTCGGTGTCGTTATGGGCGTCGGAATCGACGAAGCCGAACAGGCCCGTCGACCGGGCATAGGATTTCGCATGCGTGTCGACATTGTCGTAGCGGGTGATGAGGTCAACGCCTTCCCAACCCGTCAGGTCGGCGCCCGCATTGATCCGCACCTGCGCATCCGGCCGTGCCGTGATCGTGCTTTCGGCCTCGCCCTCGCCATAGAAACCGGCGCCGCGTCCGTCGCTGCCGGAGAAGACATGGAAGTTGTCGACCCGCGCCGCAAGCGAAGTGCGCCGCGCGCTGAGCACGGCGTTGGCCGCCAGCGAGACGATAGCGTCGGCCTGGTCGGCGTCCGGATCGACGTCCGGCGAGCCAATATTGACATGCGTGATGGCGTCGCCGTCACCGCCGAAGCCGATGCCGGAGGCGGTCGATTTCGCCGTCACATCGACGGATGCATTGGCCGTGGCCTTGGCCAACTGACCAGCCAGAACGATAGCATTGGAGCCGATCGTCGAAACCGTATTGTATTCGATGCGGACATCGGTGGTCGGGTCGGCCAGGCCGACCGCACCGCCAGCGCTCGACTGCGAGGCGGCGCTGGTAATGGCATTGCTTGCCGAGGCCAGCGTGAAGTTCTTGCCCGCGGTGATACGTGTGTTATCGCTGATCGTCGCCGCGCTGATGATGTCCTGATAGCTGCGCGCATCGGCATCGCCGATGGCGACGAAGCCGCCGGTGCCATTGACCGCGTAGGAGGAGGTGTTGGTCGTCACCGATGTGCTGACGGTCACGTTGCCCACGGTCGTGATCTGCGTCGCGGAGATCGTCGCCGAGACGTTCGGATTGCTGATGATGTCGGCATCGTTGATCTGCACGCCGACGAAGCCGCCGCCGGAACCCTTGGCATAGGCCGAGGAGACTCCGTCGCCCGATTGCGGGGCGATCTCACTGAGCGGAACCTCGCCCGGGCCAAACAGGAATTGCCCCGGTGACGCCGATGTGGCGCTGTCGTTGATGTCGATGCGCAGTTGCTGCTCGCTATCGGCGGCCGCCGAGATGTCAACCGCCAGCGCAGTGAGGCTGTGATTGCCGTAAGGGCCGGCAATCGCCGTCGGTGTCAGAGCAATCTGACTGCCCCCGCTCGGTGCATTCCACAGTTCGAACGTGTTGTCGCCAGGGCCACTGACGCCGCGCACATAATAGGTCTTGCCGTCTTCCAGCCCGCCGATCGGCAGATTCTTGGCATTGACCAGCGAATGTATATCGCTGGCGCCGACGTTGAGCGCCGGATTGGCACTGAGGCCCTTGTTCGGGGCCAGTGCGATGATCGGCTGATCGAAGGTCTTTGTCTGCGTTCCCGCCGTGACGCTGTTCGCGACAGTAAGGATCAGCGTGCTACCGGAAACACTGGCGATCGTGAACGTGCCAGAATTGGCGCCGCCGCCGCCGATGAACAGCGTGCCAGCGGCAAAGCCGTTGTCGGCCCAGTTGAGGCCGTCGGTGCGGATGATGCGGTCGCCAGCGGCATTGCGAACGAACTGCACCTCTTCGGTGATCGCGTCGTTACGCTTGAGCTGGATCGTCGAGGAGTTGACGACATGCACACGGTAGGTCTGGCCGTCGACCAGGCCGCCGATCGCCAGACCGGTTCCTCCGCTCGCATTCTTGACGTCGTAGACGACGTGTTCGCCCTCGACGAAGCCATGCGCCAGCGCGTTCCCGTCATCGTCGAAGAAACGGATGTCATCGGCGTTGGCATCGGCGATTGGGGAGCCATCAGGGTTGAGGCTGCTCGAATTGACGTCCACCTGGCGACTGACGAAAGTGCGCGCGTCCGGCGCCTCATAGGTCACCGCCGTCCCATTGACGAAGCCATGCGCCGCGATGGTTATGCTGTTGCCCGCGACATCGTCCGGTTGGAAATTCTTGAGGTAATTCTGTGGGTTGACCGCCTTGTCGAAGGTGCCCACCAGCTTGATGTGCGACCCGTCTATGACCAGCACATAATAGAGATTGCCCTCGGTCAGCCCAAAGCTGTCGACTGTTTCGTCTGGTCCCGGATAGTAGCGGACGGCATCGCCGCTCAGGAAATTATGGCCACCCGCGAACTCGATGATCTCGGTGTTTGGATCGATGTCGGCGGCATTGAAGACGGAGCCGAAATAGAGCGTGTTCGGATCTGTCACGCCTGCATTGACGACATTGATCACGCTGTACTGACGGTTCACGGCCGAATCGTCCGGATCCGGCCAGTTGAGGCCGGGAATGACGGCGCCGCCGCTTCCGGCATCATATTCGACCGTATCGCCGGTCACCAATCCATGCCCGTTCACGGTGATCGTGTTGGCGGTGCCGTCGACATCGACGATTTCGTAGGTCGGCTGCACGCCGGGGATCGGCGAGGCGGAGGCTTCGACCAGGATATCGCCGGTCGCGTTGATCACCGCGCCAGCGCCGATCGAGCTCGCAACCGTCGGGCTGACATGGGTCGTCGCATCCGAAGCACCGGCGCCGAAAATGCCGCCTATCGAAATGCCGACAACCTTGGCGTCGCCCTCGGTTTGCGCCTGTGCCTTCAGCCGCACATTGCGCGCCGACTGGATCGAGGTGTTGTTGCCGATCGAGGCGCTGACCGATGATGGGCTGGCTGTTGCGACCGCACTGTTGATGGTCAGTGCGCCAAGAACGCCGCCACCGGCGGCTTCCGCCACGGCGAGCGCGCCATTGACAGCGAGGGCTTCGATCATGATGTCCGTGACCGAGACGATGTTGGCGTTCATCGCGGCGTTGCTCTGGCCATTGGCCTCGGCTTCAGCCACGGAAGCACCGACCGCCGCCGCTCCGAACGAATTCGCTTCGGCATTGGCGACGGCATAGTTGCGAACGCGCGACTTGATGTTGATGTCACCGGTGATGGTGAATGCGCCGCCGGCGCCGATCGTGGTGTTGGCAACCGCATTGGACCTCGCGGTCGGCACCGAGCCCTGGCCGCTGAACAAGCCGCCGCCGGAGGCTTCCGCATAGGCCTTCGCCCCGCGGTCGGTCGCCGTCTCGCCCTGGTAATTGTGCGACGACAGCATGACGATGCCGCCGGCGTGAACCGTCGAATTGCCACCGATCGATGCAGTCACCGTCGGGACGACATTGACCGTCGCCAAGCTGGTGCCGGCCGCCAGTGCGCCGACTGAAAGCGCGAATATGTCGCCGGTCGCATCGTGCAGCGTCCACGCCTCGACCGTGAGGAGGCCCGTCGCGCTGATATTGGCGCCGCTGCCAATCGATGCCTCTACGTTCGGCTGAACATCTATGAAGGCGAAATTGAAGGTCAGTGCACCGAGCCCGGCAGCCAGCGCGAAGGTGTCGGAATCCACGTTGATCGTCGAGTCCGCATGGACCGTGATGGCCCCGACGGCGTCGACCTGCCCGATCTGGCTGCCCGTGCCGATCGTGGCCAGGACTTCCTTGGTGTTGTCGTCGTCATCGCCGATGGTGACGTCGCTGTAGGACGCGCCGACGGCCACCGCACCGGCTTGTATGCCGGTGGTCAGCACGTCAAACGTCTGGTTGCTGGTCGCCGAGACCGTGAGGCTGGCCGCGTCGTTGACCACCGTGTTGTCGAGCAAGCCGGCCTGTACGCGGCTGGTATCGTTGACCACCGCGACCGATGCACCGAGGCCGACGAAGCCGGCCTGCAAGGCGACAGTCGTGACATCGATATTCTGGCCGAAATGGCTTTCAAGGCGGATGGCATTGCCAGCCTTGAGGTTTCCGCCGGCCTTCGCTCTCACCTGGCCCGAGACATTGACGACGGAAATCGACGCGCCCAGGCCGACAAGACCGGCGCCCAGGCTGCCGACCAGGATGTTGGCTTTCATCTGTTCACGCGCGTTCACGACGATGTCGTAACCAGCCTCGACCGTCGCACCGCCTTCGACGGAGGCGGTGGTGCCACGCTCGTCGGTGACGGCGGCGGTTAGCTTGTTGGTCAGGGCGCCTGAGGTCAGTGCGTTGGCGCCGACCTTGTCGCGGGCGCCTTCAACACCAGCCTTGACGCGTGAGTCGGCCGTGTTGCTGTTGGCGCCGCTGCCGAAGCGGCCCAATTCCCCGGTGATGCCTGCGACGCCACCGTCGGCCTGTTCGCCGGCCTCGTCGTTGGCGGTCTTCGAGCTTCCGTCGTCCTTCGTCGCGTTGCCACTGCCACCCTGGTTGTCCTGGTAGGAATCGGTGAACGCCTCGCCGATCGACCAGACCGACACGGACGCGCCAAGCCCGGCGACGCCGACGCCGCCGCTGAAGGCGAACCCACGCAGAACCTTGATTGCGACCGCATTGACCGAGACGTCACCGCGCGCCCGCACCATGGCGTTGGCGTTGATCGCGGCAACCGTATCGTTCTTGATGCTGCCGAAGTCGATACCGCCGGCCAGACCGACGAAACCGGCGCCGAGAGCGCCCGCGAAGGACGTGACCCGGACCTCGTTGGCCGCGTTGACATAGACGCCTTGTGCGCCCGACACCGTGCCTGGATGGGCGAGGTAATCTGCAGCGCCCTGATTGATGTCGGCGCCGACCCCGATCAGCGCCTTGGTGTCGGAATTGAGCAGCGTCACGGTGACGGAGCCAGCCAGGCCGACGTAAAGGCCGGCTGCACCGGCGACCGTGACGTTCGTGACCTCTTCCGACGATTCGGCCTGCACGATGACGCCATGCGCCTCGGCCGCGCCGAAGCTAGTCGGATCGCCGCCGCCGACGATCGTGCCGGTCAGCACGCCGCCGATGCCGGCACCGTTGCCGGACGCGTCGATGCTGGCATTGTCGCCGATCGTCGCTTCGGTGAGCTTGTCGACATTGACGACCGCGACCGATCCGGCGGCACCGCCGCCCGACAGGCCGATGGCGACCGCACCCGCGACCACCACCACCTCGGAATCGTCCTTGGCCATGACGGCGACGTCGCCGCCGGCGACAATTGTCGCGTTGGCACCGACACGGGCATAGGTCTCGGTGTCGAACGACAGCACCGAGACGCCGCCCGCCAGGCTGACCGTGCCGCTGAAGGCAAGACCGGCGGAGACCACGATGACCTTTTCCTTGGATGTGGCGATCACCGCAACGTCGTTGTTCGCCTTCACGTCCGCGCCGTCATTGATCGTCGCGACCGTGTCGACCTTGATCACCGACACGTCGACGCCGGGCGCGCCCGCGCCCGAACCGCCGAAAGCCGCACCGGCCCCGACACCGACATGGCTGAAGTCGCTCGCCGCCGCAACCAGCACGGACTGTCCTGCATTTCCGGGGCCGGCCATGTCCTGGTTGATCTGCGCATCGGCTCCGATGAACGCCTTCGTCTTGGTATCGACGACGTTGACCGCCGCACCGACAGCCACGCCGACCGAACCGCCGCCGCCGACGGAAATCGCAAAAGTCTCGACATCATCCTTCGCCGAGGCGGAGACGGCCACGCCACGGAAGCCGGTATCGACCGACGCGGTCGCAACCCGGTTCTGGGTCAAGCCCGGATCCTGCTGGACGTCGTCGCCACCCTCCTGGTCGAGGTTCTTGAACTGGGTGAGGCCCGACGGCGTACCAGCCTCCAGGCTGCTCGCGGTCGGCTTGTTGCCGCCCTGCGGGTCGAAGCTCGACATCGCCTGGCTGCCCGCATACTCGATTTGGTAGCGGCCGGTTCTCGCCGCGACCGTGCCGTGGCCCTCGCCGGTGACGCGTGCGCCTGCGCCGATGAAGGCATCCGTCACCTTGTCGACAACCGCAACGCCGGCCGCGACGCCGACGCCGGCACTGCCGCCAATCGCCACGCCGCCAACAATCAGGTCCATCTCGGTCTCGTCGAGTGCCTGGACAAGCACGCTGCCGCGTGCCCGCACATCCGTCAGGCCGCCGATCGGCGCCAGCGGGTCCGAGCCAATGAAGGCGCGGGTCTTCAGATTCAGCACGAAGACGTCAGCCGTCAGCGTGACGCCAGCGCCGCTCGACGCGCCCGCGGCCACGGAGAACGAACCTATGTCCTCGTTGCCGGTTGCTTCGACCGTCACATTGCCGTCGACGTCGATGTCGGCGCCCGCTTCGATCGATGCAGTCGTCGTCTTTGTCAGCGTCGACACATTGACGCCGGCGCCGACGCCGGCACTGCCGGCGGAAACCGCGAGCGAGCCCGCGATTGTCAGGATATCGGTTTCGTCGCTTGCAAAGACCGAAACGCCGGGATCATTGGCGAGCGTCTGGCCGGAAACCTTGCTGTTTGCACCGATGCGAGCCGTCGTTGTCTCGGTCAGCACCGTCACAGCGACCGAACCGGCGACCGCCGCCTGCGCGGAAGCAGCGCCGGCGGCTGCGATGATCAGCACGTCATCGGTGGAAATCGCCGATACGGAGAGGCCGTTTGCGCCACCGGTGACCACGTCGGCGTCGCCATAGAGCTCCGCCTTTACATCGTCGAGATGGACAAACACCGTTCCGGAAATACCGATGCCGGCGCTTTGGCCGAACGCCGCCGCGCCAGCCAGCAGGAACACGTCCGCGTCGCCGGTCGCCGTCACGGAGACATCTCCGCCGGCGCCCAGATGCGATTTGTTCAGCGTGCTGCCGGCCTCGACGAAGGCCTGGGTCGATGTGTCGAGGTAAAGCACGCCGACCGATGCCGCGACGCCGGCCGAGCCGCCGGCGCTGCCGCCGAACGTCGCCGCGATCGAGGTGATGTCGTCGAAGGAGTCGGCATTGATGATGATGTTGCCGGCAGTCGTATCCAGATCCGCGCCACCACCCATCCAGGCGCTGGTGTTGCGCGTGATCACCTGCACGTCCAGGCCGATGCCGACGCCGGCATTGCCGTTCAGCGTGAGGCCGATGCCGCCCGCCCCGCTGACCACGGTCAGCAGGTCCGTCGCCTCGATCTTGATGCCGGTTCCGGCTTCGAGGTCGGAGTTGTCGTTCACCGACGCGTGCGTCTCCATGAAGATCACGTTGACGCTGGACGAGCCGCCGACGGCAAAGCCGCCCGACGCACCGGCGATGCCGGCGGCGAAGCTGGTGACGGCCAACGAGCCGATGACCGGCAGGTCTTCCGAGATCGGCAGCAGTTCGGCATGCGAGGTGACGTTGATCGCGCCCTGCGCTTCAGCGTCGAGATTGATGCCGGTCTGCGCCTTGGTGTTGAGATCGTTGACGATGTTGACGGTGACCGCGATACCCACGCCGCCACCGCCGCTGCCGGTGCTCAAAGCCGCACCGCCGGCCAGGTTCTGCATTTCATTGAGACTGACGGCGCCGATCTCGATATTGCCGGTGTTGGCGTCGAGATCGACATTGTCGCCGACCGATGCCAGCGTGTCGACATCAAGATAGTTGACGCCAACCGAGCCGCCGACCGCGGTGTTTTTCGACACTGCGCCGGAAAGGGCGCGCGCCTGGAACGTGTTCTTTTGTCCATTGCCGGTCGCGGCGCGGACCTCGATCGATCCGGCGGTCAGATCGGCGTTTGAACCGATCATCGCATTGTTGTCCAGCAGCACGATGTTGAGGCCGATCGCCGCGGCAACGCCGGTGTTGGAACTGGTGTTCGTGGACGTCGCTGTGGCCAATGCCCGCGCGTCGGTCGTGCTGATCGCCTCGACCTTCATCGCGCCTGTGCCGGCGATCGTCACATCGCCGGCGATCTGCGCCTGGTTGTCCGCATCGAGGAAGTTGACGGCGATCGTCGCTGCCACATTGGTGCCGCCGGAGCCGTTGCCGCCCTGCGTGCCCTTGCCGGTCTGCGCATTGCTGTTGCTGTCGGCCTGGCCAAGGCTGCTGCCGCCGCTCTGCGAGGGCGTCTTGGTGCCGCCGCTCTGGTTCTTGGCCATCTCGGTCTGGTTGGTCGTCTCCTGATCGGAGCTGGCACTGTCCGTTGTGCCATCGGACTTCTTGGTGGATTGGCCCTTCGAACTCGCCTTGGACTCTGCCTTGGTGTCGAGCATCGAGGTCGCGGTGATCGTCACCGTGCCGACGTTCTGGAAATTGCGGCCGAGGAAAGCGTCGTTGGTGACTTCGCCGATATTCAGCGCGATCGACGCGCCAACGCCGACGCTGCTGCCGGCGGCTTCGCCATCGGCAAGCGTGTGAACCGTACCGGTGTGCGACGCTTGCGCGGCCAAATTGCCCGTCAGCGTGATCGTTGCGCCGCCGCCGGTGCCGATGTGCGCATCCGTGTCGTTGTCGAAATAGGCGACAGCGATCGCGCCCCCGATGCCGGTTGCGCCCTCGGCGCCGGCCTTGGCCGTCGTCGTCAGCGTATCATTGGATGTCGCGGTGACGGTGAAATTGCCGGTCGTCCCGCTAACCGTCTCGCCGTTCTCGATGCCGGCAAACGTGGTGTTCAAGCCGATGCCGAGCGCGATCGACGCGCCGACGCCGACGCTGCCCGAGCCGCTTCCGGCCCCGGAGGAGGTCGCCGTCGTTGTGGTTACAGTCGTGTTGATCGCCGTGAGCAGAACATTGCCGCCGGTCAATGTAACCGTCGCGGCGCCGCTTGCTGGCTGATCGGCATGGTCGAGACCAATCACGCCAAGCGTGTCGGTATCGGCGAAGCTCAGCCCGAACGAACCGGCCACGCCGATATCGCCGCCGCTGGCGCCGGAGGTCGACTCGGCGCCGAAACGATGCGTCACGTCACCGCCGACGTTCTTCATCTTGGCTTCGGCTTTCACCCCGTCGGCCGTAATGATGCTGCCAGCCCCGATCGACGCCTCGTTGCGCATCGTCGCGATATTGATCGCCACTGCGACACCGACAGCGGTGCCGCTGTCGCTCGTCTTTGCGGTGCCATCGGCTTTCGCCGTCGCGTCCATATTGTTGGACGATTGTAAATTGAGTTCACCGACGCCAGCGCCATCACCGGCAACAACCGTGCGCCCGTCATTGATCGACGCCACCGCCAGTGACGACGAGACATTGAGGGCAAGCGCTGCCGCGACGCTGACATCGCCGCCGCCGCTTCCACCTGAACTGTTGGCCGATTTGCTGGCGCTGTCGCCATCATTCGACTTGCTGTTGGCCAGACCGACTTCCTTGTCCCGTTGCTCGTCGGCCTTGGTGTTGCCGTCCTCGTCTTTCTCGGCGCCAGCGGCACTCGCAATCGACTCCGCCTTGCTGGAACCGTCATTGGCGGCCGACAGACTGATCGATCCGTTCGAACGAAGATTGCGGTTCGATGTCGAGAACGCACGGTTGTCCACGAAGGCAAGCGCGATCGCCGCGCCGATTGCCGTCGAGCCGATGGCATCCCCATCGGCCAGCGTCGTGCTCACGCCGTGATTGCTGGCGCTGGCCGACAAATTGCCGGTGATGTCGAGTTCGCCGCCGGAACCGATTGACGACTCGGTGTTGTTGTCGATGACGTCGATCGCCACCGCACCGCCGATGCCAACATCGCCGCCTTCCGCGCCCGCTTCTGCCTTGGTGGCAGCTGTATGGTTGCCGGTCGCAATCATGGTGATAGCGTCGCCGGCAACGATGGTCGCGTTGTCGCGGATCGACGCCGAGGTGGAATTGTCGACGATGGTCAGGGCGACCGAACCACCGATGCCGAGTTCGCCCGCGGCGCCGCTCGCGTCGTCGGGAACCGCATCGGTCACGACGTTGGTGGTGGAGTTGGCGGTGAGCGACAGATCCGCGCCATTCAGATTGATCGAGGCGTTTGCCGCGACGTCGGCGGAAGCCTCGGTGATGACG
>NZ_RZQY01000470.1:0-4765 GCF_003998575.1 Mesorhizobium sp. M7A.F.Ca.CA.001.10.2.1
CAGCACGTCGAGGACGCGGGTGCGCAGACGCGAAGCCGGCGTCGAAACGCTCGACTTCTTGCGGCCATACGCGTTGCGGATGCGGGTCAGCATATCGCCGAGAGGATCGCTCAATGACATGTTATGTCCTCCTTACCAGCTCGACTTGACCAGGCCCGGGATCTGGCCGTTATTGCCGAGATCACGAAGCGCGATGCGCGATACTTTGAGCTTGCGATAGTAGGCGCGCGGACGGCCGGTGACTTCGCAGCGGTTGCGGATGCGGATCTTGGCCGAGTTGCGCGGCATGGCGGCAAGCTTGAGCTGAGCGCGGAAACGCTCTTCCATCGGCTTGGACTGATCCATGATTATCGCCTTCAGGGCAGCGCGCTTGGGACCGTACTGGTCGGCAAGCTTGCGGCGCCTGTTGTTCTTCTCGACTGAGCTGGTCTTTGCCATTTCAGATTTTTCCTTTTCTCGCTGCCGTTACTGGCGGAAGGGGAAGTTGAAAGCCTTGAGCAATGCCCTGGCTTCGTCATCCGTCTTCGCAGTCGTACAAACGATGACGTCCATGCCCCAGATCTGATCAACCTTGTCGTAGTTGATCTCCGGGAACACGATGTGTTCCTTGATGCCCATGGCGTAGTTGCCACGGCCATCGAAGCTCTTCGGATTGAGCCCGCGGAAGTCGCGGACGCGTGGCAGTGCGATGTTCACGAGACGGTCGAGGAACTCGTACATACGTTCCTTGCGCAGCGTGACCTTAGCGCCGATCGGCATCTTCTCGCGGACCTTGAAGCCGGCGATCGAGTTGCGGGCGCGGGTGACGACGGCCTTCTGGCCGGCGATCATCGCCAGGTCTTCGGCCGCGATCGAAGGCTTCTTCGAATCGGCGGTCGCTTCGCCAACGCCCATGTTCAGCACGATCTTGTCGATGCGCGGAACCTGCATCTCGTTGTCGTAGCCGAACTGTTCCTGCAACGCCTTGCGGATGGTCTCGTTGTAGACCTGCTTGAGGCGCGGCGTGTTGTTCGCGGTCGCCTGCTTGGATTGAGCCTTAGCCATTGATGACTTCTCCCGAGCGCTTGGCGACGCGCACCTTCTTGCCGTCCTTCTGGAAGATGAAACCGACGCGGGTCGGCTTGCCATCCTTGGGGTCGGCCAGCGCGATGTTCGACAGCTGGATCGGCGCTTCCTTGGTGATGATCCCGCCCTCTTGGGACTGGGACTGCTTCTGGTGACGACGGATCATGTTGACGCCGCGCACCAGCGCGGTGTCTTCCTTCGGCTGCACCGAGAGGACTTCGCCCGAACGGCCCTTGTCCTTGCCGGCCAGCACGACGACCTTGTCGCCTTTTCTAATCTTTTGCATTGGTCCGGCTCCTTACAGCACTTCAGGCGCGAGCGAGATGATCTTCATGTGGTTCTTGGCGCGGAGTTCGCGCGGAACCGGTCCGAAGATACGCGTGCCGATCGGCTCTTTCTTGTTGTCGACGAGAACGGCCGCGTTCTTGTCGAAACGGATCACGCTGCCGTCCGGGCGGCGGATGTCCTTGGCCGTGCGAACCACGACCGCCTTCATCACATCGCCCTTCTTTACGCGGCCGCGCGGAATGGCTTCCTTGATCGACACCACGATGATGTCGCCCACGGAAGCGTATTTCCGCTTCGAGCCGCCCAGCACCTTGATGCACATGACACGACGGGCGCCGGAATTATCCGCGACGTCGAGGTTTGTTTGCATCTGAATCATGACTGGCCGCCTTCTTCTCTTCTAACGGGATGGGCTCAAAGCCCCTCCCCGGTCTGTCCAAAATTCGTTGTTTACGCCCGAGGTCAGGCTTGGTCCGAAGACACGACGATCCAGCGCTTGTCCTTGGAAATCGGCTTCGATTCCTGGATGAACACCTGATCGCCGACCTTGTGGGCGTTGTTTTCGTCGTGCGCCTTGTACTTCTTGGTCATGCGCACGGTCTTCTTCATCACGGGATGCGTGAAGCGCCGTTCGACCTTGACGACAACCGTCTTCTCGTTCTTGTCGCTGACGACGGTGCCCTGCAGAATGCGCTTTGGCATGGTTTTCGTCCTTAAGCCTTCTTAGCCGCGGACTTTTCCGCAGCGATGGTCTTGATACGCGCAATATCCTTACGGACCTGTCTCACGCGCGCGGTCTTCTCGAGCTGGCCGGTGGCCTTCTGGAAGCGCAGGTTGAACTGCTCCTTCTTCAGGCTGGCCAGGTCGTCGGTCAGCTGGTCCTGGGTCTTGGTCCGGATGTCTTCGGCTTTCATGATCAGCCCGTCCTTATTCTGCGATGCGCTGCACGAAGCGCGTCTTGACCGAGAGCTTGGCCGCGCCGAGACGCAGTGCCTCACGGGCGGTTTCTTCATTGACGCCGTCGATCTCGAACATGATACGGCCCGGCTTGACGCGCGCCGCCCAGTAGTCGACCGCACCCTTGCCCTTACCCATGCGGACTTCGGTCGGCTTCGAAGTGACCGGCACGTCCGGGAAAATACGGATCCAGACGCGACCAGCGCGCTTCATTTCACGCGTGATCGCGCGGCGGGCCGCCTCGATCTCACGTGCGGTGACGCGGTTCGGCTCAAGCGCCTTCAGCCCGAAACCACCGAAATCCAGGTTGGTGCCGCCCTTTGCGGTACCATGGATACGGCCCTTGAACTGCTTGCGGAACTTTGTGCGCTTTGGCTGCAGCATCGTTCTAACTCCAAATTCCTAAATGTCTCAGGCGTTTTCGCGACGACGACCGCGTTCGCGATCACCACCACCGCCATGCGCTGCATCGCTTTCGCTGGCCCGACGCTCCGAAGCCATCGGGTCATGCTCAAGGATTTCGCCCTTGAACACCCAGACCTTGACGCCGCAGATGCCATAAGCCGTGTGCGCTTCGGCCGTACCGTAGTCGACGTCCGCACGCAGCGTATGCAGCGGCACGCGGCCTTCGCGATACCATTCCATGCGCGCGATCTCGGCGCCGCCGAGGCGGCCGGCGCAGTTGATGCGGATGCCTTCGGCCCCGAGGCGCATCGCCGACTGAACGGCACGCTTCATGGCGCGGCGGAACGCGATACGACGCTCGAGCTGCTGGGCGATCGACTGGGCGACCAGGGTCGCGTCGATTTCCGGCTTGCGCACTTCAACGATGTTGAGGTGCGTCTCGGACTTCGTCATCTCCATCAGCTTCTTGCGAAGCTTCTCGATGTCGGCGCCCTTCTTGCCGATGATCAGACCCGGGCGCGCGGCGTGGATGGTGACGCGGCACTTCTTGTGCGGACGCTCGATCACGACCTTCGAGATGGCAGCCTGCTTGAGCTCCTTCTCGAGATACTTGCGGATCTTGATGTCCTCATGCAGCAGCTTGCCGTACTCGCCGGTGTTCGCGAACCAGCGCGAATCCCAGGTGCGGTTGATGCCGAGGCGAAGACCGATCGGATTGACTTTCTGGCCCATTATGCGGCCTCCCCTTTTTCTTCGACTTCACGAACGACGATCGTGAGGTGCGAGAACGGCTTCTCGATACGGCTGGCGCGACCGCGGCCACGGGCATGGAACCGCTTCATGACGATCGACTTGCCGACATAGGCTTCCGCCACGATCAGTGCATCGACATCCAGGTCGTGGTTGTTTTCCGCGTTGGCGATTGCCGATTCCAGCGTCTTCTTGACCGTGCCGGAAATCCGCTTGGCCGAGAATTCGAGATCGGAAAGCGCTGTCGCGACCTTCTTGCCGCGGATCAGCGCGGCAACGAGGTTCAGCTTCTGCGGGCTGATACGGATCGTGCGCAATACGGCGCGCGCTTCGTTATCAGCAAGCCTGCGCGGAGCTTTGGCCTTGCCCATGATTATTTCCTCTTCGCCTTCTTATCCGCGCCGTGACCGTAATAGGTCCGGGTCGGAGCGAATTCACCGAACTTGTGACCGACCATGTCCTCGTTCACCGAGACGGGAACATGCTTCTGGCCGTTGTAGACACCGAAGGTGAAGCCGACGAACTGCGGCAGGATGGTGGAGCGACGGCTCCACATCTTGATCACCTCATTGCGACCACCTTCACGAACCTTGTCCACCTTCTTGAGAAGGTAGCCGTCAATGAAGGGGCCTTTCCAAATCGAACGAGTCACTTGGCGTTACCTCTTCTTAGCTCTTGCGCTGATGGCGCGAGCGCAGGATGAACTTGTCGGTCGCCTTGTTGGACCGCGTCTTCTTGCCCTTGGTCGGCTTGCCCCAGGGCGAAACCGGATGGCGGCCACCCGAGGTGCGGCCTTCACCGCCGCCGTGCGGATGGTCGACCGGGTTCATGGTCACGCCGCGATTGTGCGGGCGCTTGCCACGCCAAACCGTGCGACCGGCCTTGCCGTCATTGATGTTGCCGTGGTCCGGATTGGACACGGCGCCGACAGTGGCCATGCAGGAGCCGTGAACGACACGCTGCTCGCCCGAATTGAGGCGCAGGATCGCCATGCCCTGGTCACGACCGACTAGCTGACCGTAACCACCTGCCGAACGGGCGACCTGAGCGCCCTTGCCCGGCTTCAGCTCGATGTTGTGGACGATGGTGCCGACCGGCATCGAAGCCAGCGGCATCGCATTGCCCGGCTTCACATCTACCGATTCACCGGAGACGATCTTGTCGCCGGGAGCCAGACGCTGCGGAGCGATGATGTAGGACAGCTCGCCATCGTCATACTTGATCAGCGCGATGAAGGCGGTGCGGTTCGGATCGTATTCAATGCGCTCGACCGTGCCGACGACGTCGAACTTGCGGCGCT
>NZ_RZQY01000471.1:0-4750 GCF_003998575.1 Mesorhizobium sp. M7A.F.Ca.CA.001.10.2.1
GTACAGCCAAGATCGCGGTCGATTTTTTTGTTGATTGACGCGTCAATAAAAAATAATCCTGTTTTCTCAAAGGATCATCGCGAGATGCCGAAAGTCGGAATGGAACCGCTGCGCCGCAAGGCGCTGATCGACGCGACGATCTCGGCGATCGGCGAGCGCGGCTCGCTCGACGTCACCATGTCCGAGATCGCCGGACGCGCCGGGGTTTCGTCGGCTCTTGCCCATCACTATTTCGGCGCCAAGGACGAGTTGTTGCTGGCGACGATGCGGCACATCCTGGCCGAACTGACCATCGACATGCGACGCGCCCTTCAATCGGCTGGTACCGCGCGCCAGCGCGTTTCGGCGGTGGTCACCGTCAACTTCTCCGACATCCAGTTCCAGCCGGAAACCATCGCCGCCTGGCTCGCCTTCTATGTCGAGGCGCAGAAATCATCGGCCTTGCGCCGGCTGCTCAGGGTCTATGCGCGGCGGCTGCACTCGAACCTGATGAGCGGGCTTGTCGGCATCCTGCCCAGGGCCGAGGCCGACCGCGCCGCCGAAGCGACCGCGGCGATGATCGACGGGCTCTACATCAGGCGGGCGCTGAAAGACGGCGTGCCTGATGCCGCGACCGCAATCGCGCTGGTCGAGGACTATCTCGAAACAAAACTCGGCGAGCGGCGCAAACAGTGACAACGAAGCGACCCAATTTTCTGATCGTCATGGTCGACCAGCTCAACGGAACCTTGTTTCCGGACGGCCCGGCGGATTTTCTGCACACACCGCATCTGAAAGCGTTGGCTGCGCGATCGGCGCGCTTTGCCAACAACTACACGGCCTCGCCGCTCTGCGCACCAGGCCGTGCCTCGTTCATGAGCGGGCAATTGCCGTCGCGCACCGGCGTCTACGACAATGCCGCCGAATTCGCCTCGTCGATCCCGACCTTCGCCCATCATCTGCGCGCTGCCGGCTACTACACCTGCCTGTCGGGCAAGATGCATTTCGTCGGGCCGGACCAACTGCACGGTTTCGAGGAACGGCTGACGACCGACATCTACCCTGCCGATTTCGGCTGGACGCCGGACTACCGCAAGCCCGGCGAGCGTATCGATTGGTGGTATCACAATCTGGGCTCGGTGACCGGCGCCGGCGTTGCCGAGATCACCAACCAGATGGAGTATGACGACGAGGTCGTGTTCCTAGCCACACAGAAGCTCTATCAGCTTTCGCGCGAACAGGACGATGCGAGCCATCGGCCATGGTGCCTCACCGTCTCGCTGTCGCACCCGCATGATCCCTATGTCGCGCGCAAGCAGTATTGGGATCTCTATGAGCATTGCCAGGCGTTGAACCCGGAAACCGGGTTCATCGCGCATGACGAGCAGGATGCGCATTCCCGGCGGCTGTACCACGCCAGCGACTATCCTTCCTTCGAGATCACGCCGGAACAGGTGCGTCGTTCGCGGCAGGGCTATTTCGCCAACATCTCCTATGTCGACGACAAGCTGGGCGAGATCCTGGATGTTCTCGAGCGCACCCGCATGGCCGACGACACCATCATCCTGTTCTGCTCGGACCACGGCGACATGCTCGGCGAGCGCGGCCTATGGTTCAAGATGAGCTTCTTCGAGGGCTCGGCGCGGGTGCCGCTGGTGATTGCCGGCAAGGGCGTTCACGCCGGGCTGATCGAGACGCCGGTTTCCAATCTTGACGTGGCGCCGACGCTTTGCGACCTCGCCGGCATCGACATCGCTGCAATCGCGCCGTGGACCGACGGCCAGTCGCTGCTGCCGCTCACCAAGGGGTTTGAGCGCACCGCGCCGGTGCTGATGGAATATGCGGCCGAAGGGTCCAACGCGCCCTTGGTGGCGATCCGCGACGGCAGATACAAATTCGTCCATTGCGAACTCGATCCGCCGCAACTGTTCGATCTCGAAGCCGATCCGCTCGAACGGGACAATCTGGTCGATGACGCGGCCAATGCGGGCCTGGTGGCGGCATTCATGGACAAGGTCCAGTCGCGCTGGGACATGGCCGGCTTCGACGCCGCTGTCCGCGAAAGCCAGGCGCGCCGCTGGGTCGTCTATCCGGCGCTGCGCAACGGCGCCTATTACCCCTGGGATTTCCAGCCGCTGCAAAAAGCGTCCGAGCGCTACATGCGCAATCACATGAACCTCGACAATCTCGAAGAGAGCAAAAGGTATCCGCGAGGCGAATGATGTCAGACCTTCTCGTCCCCTCCCTCGACCACCTCAAGCAGGCCTACGCCGTCACCTCCAGGGCGACGCAGATCACACCGCTGCTGGAATCGGCGGTACTGGCCCGCGAGACGGGTGCGGCCCGCGTCTTCATCAAGCCGGAATCGCTGCAATGGGCCGGATCGTTCAAGGTGCGCGGCGCCTATTGGCGCCTGAAGCAGCTTTCCACTGAAGAGGCCAGGAAAGGCGTCGTCGCCTACTCCTCCGGCAATTTCGCGCAAGGGCTGGCGGCTGCCGGCCAGGCGCTCGGCATTCCCGTCACCATCGTCATGCCGATCGACGCACCGACCGCCAAGCGTGATGCTACGGCCGGCTATGGCGCCCGCGTCGTGCTGACCGACCATGGCGAACGCGCGCGTGAGGAAGTCGCCGCCGCCAAGGCACGCGAGATCGCCGAGACCGAAGGCTTGGCCCTGCTGCATCCATTTGACGATCCGGAGATCGTTGCCGGCCAGGCGGGCGCCGGCCTCGAAGCGCTTGACCAACTCGAAGCCAAAGGCGCCAGCGCCGATCTTTTGTTCTGCTCGGTCGGTGGCGGTGGGCTGATCGGCGGCGTTTCGCTCGCCTTCCACTATCTGTCGCCCGCCACTGAGATCATCGGCGTCGAATCTGAAGGTTTCGACGGCATGGGCTCGTCGCTGGCACATGGCAGCATCGAGACGATGCCGATCGGGCCGAAGTCGATCTGCGACGGGCTGATGTCGCGACGGCCGGGCGACGCGCCTTTCGCGGCAGTCAAGACCGCCGGTGTTCGCGGCATCACCGTCGACGACCAATCGGTGCGCAGCGCCATGCGGATCGCCTTCGAGCGCATGAAGCTGGTGCTCGAGCCCTCGGGGGCCGCCTCGCTCGCCGCACTGCTCGGCGGCAAGGTGGATGTGAGGGGCAAGACCGCCTTTGTTGTGGCTACCGGCGGCAATGTCTCGCTCGCCGATTTCATGGCGCATATGAACGATGCTTGAAGCAGATTTCGTCATCATCGGCTCCGGCTCGGCCGGCTCGGCCATGGCCTATCGCCTGTCTGAAGACGGCAAGCATTCGGTCATCGTCATCGAATTCGGCGGCAGCGATATCGGGCCGCTGATCCAGATGCCGTCGGCGCTTTCGATCCCGCTCAACATGAGCCTCTATGACTGGGGCTTTGCCAGCGAGCCGGAGCCGCATCTCGGCGGCCGTGTGCTGGCGACACCGCGCGGCAAGGTGATCGGCGGCTCGTCCTCGATCAACGGTATGGTCTATGTGCGCGGCCACGCCCGCGATTTCGACCATTGGGCCGAAGAGGGTGCGGCCGGCTGGGGCTTCGCCGACGTGCTCCCCTATTTCAAGCGTATGGAAGATTCGGACGGCGGCGAGGATGGCTGGCGCGGCCACGGCGGGCCGCTGCATGTGCAGCGCGGCTCGCGTAAAAATCCGCTCTATGGCGCCTTTGTCGAGGCTGGTCGCCAGGCCGGGTTCGAACTGACCGACGACTACAATGGTTCCAAGCAGGAAGGGTTTGGGCCGATGGAGCAGACCATCAGCGGCGGCCGCCGCTGGTCGGCGGCATCAGCCTATCTGAAGCCGGCGCTGAAGCGCAAAAATGTGAGTCTGGTCAAGGGCTTTGCGCGGCGCGTGATCATCGAGAATCAACGCGCCATCGGCGTCGAGATCGAAGCTCACAAACAGATTCAGGT
Source organism: Mesorhizobium sp. M7A.F.Ca.CA.001.10.2.1 (assembly GCF_003998575.1). Classification (NCBI taxonomy): domain Bacteria; kingdom Pseudomonadati; phylum Pseudomonadota; class Alphaproteobacteria; order Hyphomicrobiales; family Phyllobacteriaceae; genus Mesorhizobium; species Mesorhizobium sp. M7A.F.Ca.CA.001.10.2.1. The sequence goes on from NZ_RZQY01000471.1 coordinate 3,914, forward strand.
CGTTAAGGCGCGACGTGAGGTGATCGTCGCCGCATCGTCGATCAATTCGCCCAAGATACTGATGCTGTCCGGCATCGGCCCGGCCGAGCATTTGCGCGCAAACGGCATTCCGGTGGTGGCCGACCGGCCCGGTGTCGGCCGCAATCTGCAGGATCATATGGAGCTCTACATCCAGCAGGAATCATTGCTGCCGATCACGCTCAATTCGGTGCTGAACCCGTTCTCGAAAGCACTCATCGGAGCGCAGTGGTTGTTCCTCAAGACCGGGCTTGGCGCCACCAACCACTTCGAAGCGGCAGCCTTCGTGCGCTCGCGCGCCGGCGTCGACTACCCCGATATCCAGTACCATTTCATCCCGGCGGCAGTCCGCTATGACGGCAAGGCGGCTGCGAAATCGCACGGCTTCCAGGCGCATGTCGGACCGATGCGCTCGAAGTCGCGCGGTTCGGTGACGCTGCGTTCGCCGGACCCGAAATCCAAGCCGGTGATCCGCTTCAACTACATGTCGCATCCAGACGATTGGGCCGAGTTCCGCCACTGCATCAGGCTGACGCGCGAGATCTTCGGGCAGTCGGCGTTCGACCCCTATCGGGGCAAGGAAATCTCGCCGGGCAGCCACATGCAGTCGGACGACGAGCTCGACATCTTCATCCGCGATCATGCCGAGAGCGCCTACCATCCTTGCGGCACTTGCAAGATGGGCCGCGCCGACGACATGATGAGCGTCGTCGATCCGGAATGCCGGGTCATTGGCGTCGAAGGGTGGCGAGTCGCCGATGCCTCGAGCTTCCTGCGCGTCACCAACGGCAATCGCAATGCGCCATCGATCACGACCGG
>NZ_RZQY01000472.1:0-4728 GCF_003998575.1 Mesorhizobium sp. M7A.F.Ca.CA.001.10.2.1
TTACTGCGATGTCGATCCGATGTTCGGCACGCTCGAGGATTTCGATGCGCTGGTCGCCGAGGCGCATCGTCTCGGCCTGAAGATCGTCATCGACCAGGTGCTGTCGCATTCGTCCGACAGGCACGACTGGTTTGTCGAAAGCCGCGCCAGCCGCGATAACCCCAAGTCGGACTGGTATGTCTGGGCCGATGCCAAGCCAGATGGCGGGGCACCCAACAACTGGCTTTCCGTGTTCGGTGGCCCGGCCTGGGAATGGGATTCGACCCGCCGGCAATACTACATGCACAACTTCCTAGCCTCGCAGCCCGACCTGAATTTCCACAACCCGGAGGTCCAGGACGCGCTTCTCGACACGGTGCGGTTCTGGCTGGAGCGCGGCGTCGACGGCTTCCGGCTCGATACGGTCAATTACTATGTCCACGACCGCTGGCTGCGCAGCAATCCGCCCCTGGCGTCGAGCGTCGCCGGCACCAACGGCGAGACCAACACCTACCTCTACCAGGAGCATCTGTTCGACAAGACGCAGCCGGAAAACCTGGCGTTCCTGCGCCGCTTCAGGGCGCTGCTCGATGAATATGACGACCGCGCCGCGGTTGGCGAAATCGGCGATGAAGGCCGCTCGCTGCAGACGCTCGCGGCTTACACCTCAGGCGGCGACAAGCTGCATATGTGTTACACCTTCGACCTGCTCGGTCCGCAGTTCTCGGCCGCGCATGTGCGTGGCTGCGTCGAAGCCTTCGAGGCGGCCGTCTCCGACGGCTGGGTCTGCTGGGCGTTCTCCAACCATGACGTGGTGCGCCATGTCAGCCGCTGGACAAGGCCGGGCAGCGATCCCGACGCCGTCGCAAGATTCTCGATCATGCTGTTGTCCTGCCTGCGCGGCTCGATCTGCCTCTATGAGGGCGAGGAGCTGGGCCTGGAGGAGGCGGAGCTGGCCTATGAGGATCTGCGCGATCCCGTCGGCATCCGCTTCTGGCCAGGCGTCAAGGGCAGGGATGGGTGTCGCACGCCAATGGTCTGGGAGGCCGGCGCCGACAATGCAGGCTTCTCCACGGCCAGGCCCTGGCTGCCGATACCGGCCAGCCATCGCACCCGCGCGGTCGACGTCCAGAATGCCGACACGGCCTCGGTGCTGAAGTCCTATCGGACCACGCTGGCCTTGCGCGGGAAGCATGAGGCGCTGGTATCAGGCTCGATCCGCTTTCTCGACGCCGAGGGTGACGTGCTGGCTTTCGTTCGCGAGGGCGGCGGCGAAAGACTGCTCTGTGTCTTCAATTTTGCTGGAGGACCGGCCAATTGGCCGTTGCCGCAAGACTTAGGAGCGGTTACGGAACTTGACGGCGATGCCTCGCTCACCAGGGAGGTCGAGCTTTTGCTGCCGGGACTTGGATGCTTCCTCGGTAGGCTCGACTGATGCCTCGACTGCTCTACTGCACCAGCACGGAGCGTCCACAAGTCGCGCCGGTGACCCGGACATCCGCCTCGCCGAGACGCACGCCAAGGGCTCCAAGCAGGTTGGCAAGCAAGGTATCGATCGGGGCCGCCACGCTGTTCAGAAGTGCCACCACCGGCGGCTTCACAAATCCCAGAAGGGCGTCAAGATTCAGCGGCAGGCCGAGTAAATTCGCCGTCAGCGACAGGCCGCTGACCAGCGACGTAGTCAACGATTGGGTAAAATTTTGCGTGTAAGCGGTCCTTATCGTCTTGGCATCGATGTCGGCCTTGTTGAAAGTCAGCGTCGTCGCGGGGTTATTGGCCATGTTAAACGCCGCTGAGCCCACTACGGACACCACGGGGATGAGCAGAAGTTTCACGGCCGCGATTTCGGTGTTGGAAAACGTCTCCTTATTGGTGAAATCGGCAAAGCCGGCGCTGCTGCTGTCACCGAGATGTCCTTCGACGATACCGGGACGTGTAGCAACGGTGACCTTGATACTGTCAGGGCCTGTTGGACAACTTATGTCCATGAGCTTGGCCTCGGCATAGGCGACTTCGACATGCAGGGGCAAACTGACCGATACCAAGGTGATACCGCCTCCGACATTTTTGTTACCGCCCCCGATCTTCACTATTAGCTTGATGCGGGTCTGCGCCGTCCGCACAATGGCGCCGACCTCGCCAACCGCCAGCCATGGCGAGGATTGCGGCGGTTCGCCGATGGCGATGGCGAGCGTGGTCGACAGCACCCCCGGAATGGCGGCGCCGAGGGCGACGTCGACCTGCTTCGAACCGTTTGCCAGTCCGGCGGCGGCGGTCAGCATGCCCATCGCGCTGGCATCGACGCCAAGGCCGGCCGGCTTTTGACCGAGGCCCAACTTGCCGACGGAGCCGAGATCGATCAGATGACTGAGCGGGATCTGGACCGTACTGGTCGACTTGGAAGCGATCGTCTGCAGGGCGACCTTGGCCGTGTTGCCAAGCCCCGGCACATTGGCCATGGCCGTGGCGATCTGGCCGACGGTCGCCTTCGATGCCAGCACATCCGAATACGACACGCCGGTCAGGTTCAGCTGTGTGGCAAGGCCGTCGACGAAGGAGAGCACGCTCACATCGGCGGAGAGCAGCGCGTTGTAGTCCATGACGCTGAGCGAGATGTTGCTGCCGAGAAGTCCGCCGAGAAGCGCGTTGAGGATACCGCCATCGAGGCTGGCGAGCCTCGATCCGACCGAGAACGTCGCCTGCGGCGTCATGCTGGCGATGGCTTGGGTGCCGATGACGGGAGTTGGGATCAGCGAACTCGCGAAATAGCGGGCCGGGATCTTCTTCAGGGTGACATGGACGGCATTGTAGGGTGTTACGCTGGCCTGGAAACGCTGGCCCACATTGGCGCCGGATGCCACATATCGCCCGGGCGTGACCGTCACGACGGTTTTGCCGGCCGCCGGCTCGATCGTCTGTCCCGAGCTTTGAACGATAACCCCTGGCATGCCGTTGTCGGTCAGTGTGGTGACAACCGCGGTGTTGACATTGGTCATGTTCGAGGCGGCGGTGATCGCCGCCAGGTCCACCATTGCCTGGGCTTCGCGGCGCTCGGTGTAGATCGAGGCTTCGTCGATGGCCACCGCGGCCAGCGCCAGCGCCACCGGCGCGCTCAATGCCGCCATGACGGTGAAGTTCGCTTTCCTGTCACTCAGCATCAACCGGGCAAGCCGACCGATCCCATTGCACGCATGCAGCAGCATTCAAATGCCCCCGACCCTGATCGTTGACTGGCGCTTGATCGTGGTCCCGGGCATGGCTATGCCCGGGAAAAGGTTCCAGATCGGCAGGTTGCGGGCGTCGTACTGGATGGAAACCACGAACTGGCTTCCATCAGCCGTGCTGTCGTTGGCCTGGTAGGTCAACTTGCTGACATCCACGAAGGGATATCCGCCGGCATTGTTGGTGACGAAGCTGGCTACGAGCGTCTGGCGTTCGGTCTGGTTCAACCCGGCAATTGCCGTGCGGGCGGCATCCGCTGCGATCTGTTGGATCGAGTTGGCGGCGCCGAAGTATATACCATATGCAACCATTCCGAGTAGAAGAAGAATGAAAATCGGTGAAAGCAAGGCAAATTCGACCGCAGAAGTGCCGTGTTCTTCTTGAAGTTTCCGCATTAATTGACGGATTTTGGGCAATTTACTTGCTCTGTTACTCATAGCCGCCACGCGTCTGAAGTTCGAACCATATAGAAGGTACTCATAATGTAACCCCAGGTTGCTTAAGAACGCATTAAGACATTCCGGCAAACTGGCATGGCTCCGATTCGCGGTGAAAAATGGCGTCGAGGTGAAGAAACCAAGTCAAGCTTCTGGTTTCGGCTGCTGTTTCAGCGGCCACGCCATAGCTTTCGTCCGCCTTACTTTGGGTGACCCAGAGAGTCTGTTGAAATAAAAATTCTCCGCGTTAGTGTCTGGGCACGAGCCGCAGGACGGGAACCAGCGGCGCGCTCAAAGGGGTCAGATATCGGCTTCAGGGCGTCAACACTTAATAGGCGCGCCAACGGCAGCGCCGACAGGGAGAACTTCATGCTGAAAAACATGCTGAAGGCGACGGTGCTCGCCACGACCATGGCGCTGGCCGCCGGCACCTTCTACACGCCGGCTTTCGCCGAGACCGTCTATAACAGAGGCAGCGCCGCCGAAGCGGAGACGGTCGATCCGCACAAGACCTCGACCGTCTACGAAGCCGATATCATACGCGACCTGTTCCAGGGCCTGGTCATGCATGACCAGAAGACGAACCTCATTCCGGGCGCGGCCGAAAGCTGGACAGTGTCAGACGACGGGACTGTCTACACCTTCAAGCTGCGCAAGGATGGCCTCTGGTCGGATGGCAGCCCGGTGACGGCGGACGACTTCGTCTATTCGTTTCGTCGGCTGGAAGACCCGGCCACCGCTGCCGAATACGCCTCGATGCTGTACCCGGTGAAGGGTGCGGAGGACGTCAACACCAAGAAGGGCAAGCCGGAGGATATGGGTGTCAAAGCGATTGACGCAAATACCCTCGAAGTCACGCTGAAGGCGCCGACGCCTTACTTCCTGGAGATGCTGACCCACCAGGCCGCCTATCCGGTCAACAAGGCTTCGATCGACAAGCTCGGCGCCGACTGGATCAAGGCGGGTAATCTCGTTTCGAACGGCGCCTATACGCTGGCCGAGTGGATACCCAACGACCACATGAAGCTGGTCAAGAATCCGAAATTCTGGGACGCCGCGACCGTCAAGATGGACGTCGTCAACTATATCC
>NZ_RZQY01000473.1:0-4728 GCF_003998575.1 Mesorhizobium sp. M7A.F.Ca.CA.001.10.2.1
CCACCAGACCAATGCGGTGGTCTATGACCGTATCTGCAACATTCTGGGCGGACGGGCGCCGGAGCATTTCGTCTACGAACTGTTCCTCGACGAGAACGGCCAGAAGATCTCGAAGTCGAAGGGCAACGGGCTGACCATCGACGATTGGCTGACCTATGCGCCGACCGAAAGCCTCGGGCTCTACATGTACCAGCGGCCGCGGCAGGCCAAGAAGCTGTATTTCGACGTCATCCCGCGGGCCGTGGACGAATACTATACGTTCCTTGCCGCTTATCCCCGGCAGGACTGGAAGGAACGGCTGGGCAATCCGGTCTGGCATATGCATGATGGCAACCCGCCCGCGATCGACATGCCGGTGCCGTTCTCGCTGCTGCTCAATCTGGTCAGCGCCTCCAACGCGCAGAACAAGGATGTGCTGTGGGGGTTCATTTCACGTCATACGCAAGGCGTGACGCCAACGACGCATCCCGAGCTCGACCGGCTGGTCGGCCATGCGATCCGCTATTTCGACGATTTCGTGAAGCCGACGAAAACCTTCCGGCCCGCCGACGAGGTCGAGCGCGAGGCGCTGGCAGCCCTCGACGAAGCGCTTGGGGCGCTGCCGGCGGACGCCAATGGCGAAGCGATCCAGAACGCCTCGCTCAACGTCGCGCGCAGGATCGAGCGCTACCAGGATCATTCCAAGCAGAGCCCGGAAGGCGGCCCCGGCGTATCGGGCGCCTTCTTCCAGATGATCTATCAGGTGCTGATCGGCCAGGAGCGCGGCCCGCGCTTCGGCTCGTTCGCAGCGCTCTACGGCGTGGCCGAGACACGTGCGCTCATTGAGCGGGCGCTGGCTGGTCAGCTGGCTTGAGCACGCCGTCGACCTCTTCCAGGATCGAACCCGGCGCCTGAGGGGCCGGGCGTGGCGCGGCCGGCATCGCCGGCATGCCGGACAGATCGGGCGCCGATCCGAAAATGCCCTTCTTCGCCGTGCGCGCCTTGTCGCCGGCTTCGACATAGGGTCCGCCCTTGGCGGCGCGCGCCCAGCCGTTGTCGACCAGCCATTGGCCGATATCCTGATTGCCGATCCGGCATTCGGCGGCGATCAGGTCGCGGCCGCCCTGCGGCGGCACCGTGCAGACCACCGCGCGGCCGCGCAGGAAGGCGCGGAACGCCGTCCGCGCCCGGACACCGCACGGCCAGGGCTTGCCGTCCTCGCTGCAGGTCTCATCCTGCCTGACGATATCGATGCCGGAAACCGCGACCGAGTAACCCTTCGCCTCGATCAGGCCGGCGGCCGGCGCAACCGGCTGGAACAGCTTGGTGCCGTTCCAATCGTCGGGCATTTTCGGCTTGGGCGGCACAGCCAGCGCGAGTTTGCTCAACGGCTCGCGCGGCTCGACCCGTTCAAGCCCCTCGGCGGGCAGTTCCGGTGGCGCGACAATTTGGGGATCGATCGCCCTCGAATGCAGCGCCGGCTTTGGCGGCTGCGGGGCTGCTATGGCCGATGTGGCCGGCTCCTGCGGCACCGTCCCGGCAGCCTGCTGCGCCATCGTATCGGCGCCCGGATCAAGCTGGTCCACCGTGATGACGCTTTCACTCCCTTTCAACGTGCGACCGCCGGCGACGACCATGGCCGCCATCACCGGGACCATCAGAACCGCCAGGGCATGACGAAGGAGCCGCACCAGCTTGACCTACTGGCTAGCCCAGACAATCCGCGCCACCCATTCGACATCGCGCATGGGAATATCGCGGTCGGGATGATCGGGATTGAGCGAGACCAGCGCAATCGACTTGACGGTCTGGCGCTCGAGCACCTTGGCCATCACCTCGCCTGATGTGGTCTTGACGACGACGCGATCGCCCTTGCGGGTGACGGCGCCCGGTTCGACGATGAGGACGTCGCCATTGCGGTAGAGCGGCAGCATGGAATCGCCTTGCACCTGCAGCGCGTAGGAGCTCTCGGTCGATTGCGCCGGCAGTTCGATCAGATCCCAACCCTGCCCGACTGGAAAGCCGGCATCGTCGAAGAAGCCGCCGGCGCCGGCTTGGGCAAAGCCGAGCAACGGCACGGAGCTTCTGCGGGCGACCGAAGCGGCATGGCTGGTCGAAGCACCATTGCTGATCCCAGGCCGGCCTTCGATCAGACCGGTGAATTCGTCGAGTGAGGCGCCCGTCGCCTCGATGATCTTGGCCAGCGATTCGGTCGAGGGCCAGCGTGGTCGGCCATCCGACGACAAACGCTTCGACTTGTTGAAGGCAGTGGAATCGAGCCCCGCACGCTTGGCCAAACCCGAGGCCGAAAGCGAATAACGCTTGGCAAGAGCATCGATGGCAGCCCAGACTCGGTCGTGCGAGAGCATGCTCGCTCTCCTTCGGTGCAGGAAAAAATACCTTTCCCTTCTAGTCTTGGAATGTCGTTTTGTCCACCGGTCGTGAGTGGTTGCAAACGTTTCCGTCGATCGCGGAAAGTCCGACTACCGGGATCGACCGACACCCTTGGCCAAGCTGCGCAGACCCTGGTGCGATGTCATGAAAATCCGCTCCGTTTGCGTCGGTGGCCGCGGGTTCACGGCACGACCAAGTGCCGCAACGACCTCGCCAATCTCAAGAAAGTTGCGAGCCTTGCGATCGTAGACGCCGGCTGTCGTCAGGATCAACGCGGCCGTCTCGCCATTGTCGAGGACGAAGCGGTGCTTGCCTACAACCTGGGTGCCTTCCCAGGTCTCGATCGAGGACACCACTTCGAAGCGGCGCCACAGCCTGATCTCGCGTGCATAGACCGCTTGCAGTCCGCCCATCATCGGCGCCCAGCCATTCTTCCTTGCCAGCGTGATGAGGCCTGCACGAACAAACAGGTCGATGCGGCCGAGATCGGCCAGCATCATGTAGCGCGCATTGTTGAGATGGATGTTGAAATCGATGTCGGTCGGCAGGCAGCGGAAAGCCAGCCGGCCTTCGCCGCCCATCACATAGGGGCCACGGCTGCGTGCCGTGGCCATCATGCGCACCATGCGCGCCCAGACATACATTACAGCGCCCCATGTCCTCTTGGACGCGCAAAGGTCGCTGCAAGACGCTTGATTTTGCCCATGCGTCAGGCTGCCTGCTTCACGTCGCCTTTCGCATAGGGATCGAAGCGCTGGTAGAAGGTCTCGCCTTTCTCGGCCATGTCGAGCAGCAGCTTGGGTGCCTTGAACTCGGCGCCGTATTTCTTCTGCAGGTTCTTGGCGATCTTCACGAACGCCTTGGCGCCGATGCCGTCGATGTAGGACAGCGCACCGCCGGTGTAGGGCGCGAAGCCGAAAGCGAGGATCGAGCCGACATCGGCCTCGCGCGGGTCGGTGACGATGCCTTCTTCCATCACCCGCGCCGCTTCCAGCGCGATGGTGACCAGCAGCCGCTGCTGCAGTTCCTCATAATCGACCTTCTCGGGTGCAAGCTGCGGATAGAGCTCCCTAAGGCCCGGCCATAACTTCTTCTTGGCGGGCTTTGCCGGGTAATCGTAAAAACCCTTGCCGTTCTTGCGGCCGAAGCGGCCGTGATCGTCGACCATGGCGTTGATCAGCGCCATCTGCTTGGGATCGACCGCCTTGTCGCCCAGATCCCTGATGGTCTGCTTCATGATCTTCTGGGCAAGGTCGATGGCCGTCTCGTCGGTCAGCGCCAGGGGGCCGACCGGCATGCCGGCCGCCTTCGCTGCATTCTCGATCATCGGCGCGGGAACGCCCTCGATCAGCATCTTGTAGGCTTCCGACATGTAGCGCAGCACGCAGCGATTGACGTAGAAGCCGCGCGTGTCGTTGACGACGATCGGCGTCTTCTTGATGGCGCGAACGAAGTCGATGGCGGTGGCCAGCGCCTTGTCTCCGGTCTTCTTGCCCAAAATGATCTCGACCAGCATCATCTTGTCGACCGGCGAGAAGAAATGGATGCCGATAAAGTTTTTCGGCCGCGCCGAATTCTTCGCCAGGCCGGTGATCGGGATGGTGGAGGTGTTCGACGCGAAGATCGCCGATGGCTTCAGCACGGCCTCGGCCTGTTCGGTGGCGCTCTTCTTCACGCTCGAATCCTCGAAAACGGCCTCGACCACCAGATCGCAGCCGGCAAGGTCGGCATAGTCCGCCGTCGGCGTGATCAGCGACAGCAGTTTGTCCTTGTCCTCCGGCTTGGCGCGGCCCTTCTTGACCTGATCCGAGATCAGGCCGTCGGAATGCGCCTTGCCCTTGGCAGCCGACTCCAGATCACGGTCGAGCAGCACCACCGGGATGCCGGCCTTGGCGGTGACATAGGCGATGCCCGCGCCCATGAAGCCGGCGCCGAGAATGCCGATCTTCTTGAATTTGGTTTCGGGCACGCCGGCCGGGCGGCGGGCGCCCTTGTTCAGTTCCTGCAGCGACACGAACAACGAGCGGATCATCGCCGCCGCCTCCCTCGTCTGCATGATCTCGGTGAAATAGCGCTGCTCGATGCGCAAACCGGTGTCGAACGGCACCAGCAGGCCTTCATAGACGCATTTGAGGATCGCGGCGGCGGCCGGATAGTTGCCGTAAGTCTCACGACGCAGGATGGCGATGGCCGGCGGCCACAGATTGAAGCCGGCGGGCGAATAGATCTGGCCGCCGGGCAGCTTGAAACCTTTCTCGTCCCATGGCGCCACCGGCTTCAGGCCATTCCTGATCATCGCCTTGGCGGTCTCGACGAGCCTGGCCGGCTCGGCGATCTCATGGATCAGGCCCATAG
>NZ_RZQY01000474.1:0-4726 GCF_003998575.1 Mesorhizobium sp. M7A.F.Ca.CA.001.10.2.1
CATTGACAGGCACTCAGCGGAAAGGCCCAGATTTTGTCGTACGACCTCCGCTGGCGTACAAGACAGCCAGTCGGTGATGCTGAAGGTATGATCCTCTGAGAAATCGCCATTGTCGAAGATGAGAATGAAATGGCATTCGCCGGGTCCGAGGCCCTGGATAGAATGACCCCATCCGCGCGGGAAATACCAAACATCACCCGGGCCGAACGTATCGGTCGCCGCTCCCCCGTTTGGATTAAGAACCGTTGTGCGGCAGTTGCCAGAAATCACATACGCCCATTCCGCGGCGTTGGCATGCCAATGCAGTTCGCGCATGGCGCCAGGATCGAGACGCATCGACACGCCGGCGATACCGATGCTGGCGGGAAACTGGTGTATCGACGCGCCCCGCGTGATGCCGCCGTTGCCGACACGTGGGATGGACTTTTCGAGTTGGTATCGGAACGAAGGCATGGTCATATTTGATTCCTTTGCTTCAACAAAACGGTAGGCTTGCCGTACTGGGTCCCCCAGATTGTGTGAAGCTAAGCGGCGGTTGGCACTTCAGATATCGGCGCAAGGGATCGTTCTTCCGTACATAAGTACGGTCGCTCGCCCGTGTAGGCGACCGCGACTGCCGCTACGTGGGATTATTCACGATCGACCTTCGCCGTAGCGTGGCGTCGAGCATAACGGCGAAGATCGGGAATGAAGATGACGACAGAGCAAGCGAGTGCAGAAGCAGTGGAGCGCGCATTAGCATCGCGTGCCGCAATGGCGAGGATGATGGCGGTAGCGGGCCACGATTTGAAGCAACCGCTGCATGTCGCGATGATGTCGCTCGCCTACGCGGCAGAAGCTGGTATGCCGGCCCTTATTGCAGATCGTCTCCGCATCGCACTTGATGCCATGAAGCGCCTCGGTAGCGAACTCGATGACATCGCTCGCTTGTCGCAGAAGGACGAGACGTTGCAACCGCGCCGCCAGAATGTCCTCCTTGCTCAAGTACTGGAGCGGGTCGAAAGCGACTGGCGCTTCTATGCAGAGGCTTGCGGCGTCGAGCTTCGGATAATCTCATCCGACAGCATCGTCGAAACGGATCCTGAAATGCTCCACACGATCCTGCGCAATTTGGTCGGCAATGCGATTAAGTATAGCGGTCCGCGTGGCCATGTCCGACTGGTGTGTCGGACCAGGCGCCACAGAGCGTGCATCGACGTGCAGGACGACGGCGCCGGCATCCCCGCAGCACGCCTCGAACGCATCTTCGACGCATTCGAGCGCGGTGATTCCGCTGAGTGGGACGGAATGGGTCTTGGCCTTATGATCGTCCGCCAGACTGCGGATCTGCTTCGCCATCAAGTCGCGGTGAGATCAATCCAAAATGTCGGATCGACGTTCTCCATCGAACTGCCTCTTGCAAATAGTGTCGAACGCATGTGGAGAGTCCGACCAAGTCCCAGCGGCACGGAAAGAATGACCCTGCGCCGCAACTTCCGTGCTTCGCGCAGATCGAGATAATCTCGCTCCGGCACTGCACCGGAGCGAGAGTTAAAATTCGGAGTGAACAACGCTCCCCTTGCTCTCGCCTTGATCACTTGATCAGCAAACTGTTCTCGGCTCTGAGTGTGAACTTCCCTTGGGTGGAGAGGGGCACTGCACAATCGCATGGGAAGTGCGGCGAACTGGATGCGGACGTCTGATCGGTCAACGTAGGTCTAATGGAAATGTTTAATGGTGCTGAATCACGGTCTTCATTACACACAGGTTTATGACCAGAAACCAGACAGGCGCACCGTTTCCCAACGCAATGCTGCCAATCTTTGATCATTGTGCCACCTCTTTCACGCGTTTTCTGAGTAGAACTCGAAGAGAAATTAAAGATTAAGGTCGAACCAATGGAAAATACGGCAAAAGAGCTTCTTGACACCGTGACGTCGGGTGCATTCCTAGCTTTATCGGGCGACGGCACCTCTCGTCGTCAAACGTCCCGAAGCGAGTTTGCCGGTAGGGACTCCAGCGTATCTATAATTGATGCCGACATTATGGTTCGCCAAGCTCTTCAAGATCTTCTGAAATCCATCGATCTCTCCTCACAAGCATTCGGTTCGGTCAGTGATTTTCTTCAGCGGAACAGGTCGCCTGACAACCCAAGTTGCATCGTCCTGGACGTCCGGCTTCCGGGGCTCAGCGGACTTGAGTTCCAAGAGCATCTCGCCCGGTCGGGAGTTAAGACTCCGATCGTCTTCCTTACCGCCCATGCGGATATACAGATGACCGTCCGCGCTATGAAATCAGGAGCGGTCGACTTTCTCACCAAACCATTCCGGGATCAGGATCTGCTAGACGCCGTTTCCGCAGCTCTCGAACGGGATCGCGCGAGGCGACGCCAGCAGCAAGCCATTAATGACTTGCGACGGCGTTTCTCGTGTCTGACCGAACGCGAATTGGATGTGACCTGGCTGGTCGCTGCGGGACGGATGAATAAGCAGATTGCCGCCGAGCTCGGTATAAGCGAGTCTACTGTGAAGTTGCATCGAGGCAGCGTCATGCGCAAACTGAATGTGCGGACCGTTCCCGACCTAGTACGCATGGCCGACATCATGGCTCAGAGCATCGAACCTCGGCAATCGCAGCAGCTCTAGTTAGTTTAGTCTATTTCTTCTTACGCGGTTCACCGTGCTGTTGTAGTACTTACTGTGATCGCGTCACGCGACGTCTCTTCTATCTTGCCCCGGGTTGGAAATAGGCAACGTAAAGGTGAATACGGCGCCTCCGTTTTCGCCATTCTCAGCCCGTATCTCCCCGTCATGCGCCTCGATGATGGAACGGCAGATCGCCAGTCCAATGCCCTTGCCGTTCGCCTTGGTCGAGTAGAACGCCTCGAAGATCATGTGCGGGTCTTCCATTCCGGATCCTTGGTCGCGAACCTCCACCGAGATCCGGTTTCCGGCGATAAGTCGCGAGCCGATTTCAAGGACTCGTTCCTCCGGAGGCATGCGTTCCATGGCATCGATGCCGTTCCGGATCAGGTTGACGAGAACCTGCTGAAGCTGGATACGGTCCCCTATTACCGATGGCAAGCCGTCATCCGGGCCGGTTCTTATCTGAATTGCGTTCACCGCAAGCTCGTTCTCCATGAGCCGGCAGACGTCCAAGACGAGTTCGTTGATGCTAACCGGCGTCCTAGTTTCAGAGGTTCTAAAGAACAGGACACGGATTCGGCGAATGATGTCTGCGGCCAGATTTGCATCCCTCGTGATCCTGCCCACGTTGGCGATCGCGCGTGTTATGTTAGGCGGATCAGCTTTCAGCCAGTGTTCGCAGGCCTGTGAGCTTGCCACGATGCTGGCCAGTGGCTGATTGACTTCATGCGCGATGGATGCGGTCAGCTCGGAAAGGCTGGCAGCCTTCGAGGCGCTCGCAAGTCTCTCATGTGCCGACCTCAGTTCCTCCTGCATCCTCGTTTCATCGTCGATATCGGTGATGACCGTATACCACTGTAGCAGTCGGCCATCCCCGTCGCGAAGCGGCTCCGACCGGCTGTCGGCCCAGCGGTAGTGCCCATCGTGTCGCATGTGACGATAGCGCAGCGTAAACGGCCTGCCTAAAGCAAATGACTCGACCAGGGCGCGGCGGAATCGTTCCCTGTCGTCTGGATGGATCAACCGGTCTATCTGCTGGTTGCGATCGAACCGCGCTTGGTCGACCTTCTCAGCGCGGATACCGGCGTAGTCGTTGAGCCGTCTGTTGATGTAAGTTGGTTCGCCCGAAGCAGAAGCGCACCAAACCATGACAGGCACCGTGTCGACCAGAAGCTGCAGTTGCCTCTCACTCGCGCGCAGGGCTTCCTCGGCCTGCTTGCTCTCGTCAATATCGATGAGGACGCCGTACCAGCGTATGATCTTTCCCGTGTCGTCGCATTGAGGTGCAAGACGACTGTCGACCCAGCGGAACATGCCGTCATGACGGCGCAACCGGTATATCTCCGCGAAGGAGGTGCCCGTCGAGAATGACCGCATCATTGCGTCACCGACCCGAATTCGATCGTCGGGGTGCACGGTCACGTCGAGGGCCTCACGCAGGCGGGTCTTGTTTGGAACCTCCAAGTCGCCAATCGCGATGCCGGCAAACGCTTTGACCTGCTTATTTGCGTAGAACGGCTCACCTTCGGGCGTCGCGCACCAGATCAGGGCAGGAATGGCGTCAACGAGTTGTCTAAGCTCTCGCTCACTCTCTCTGAGGGCCTCCTCGACGAGCTTCTGCTCGTGTATATCCACGGACGTACCGTACCAGCCGGTAATGTCTCCTTTGGCACCCCGGGCAGCGCGAGCAACTGCACGAAACCAACGATAGCTGCCGTCATGTCCTTGGATGCGGCAATCGGTTACAAAATCCTCGCCGCTGGCGAGGCATTCCACCAGCCGGCCAAACGTCTGCTCCACGTCGGCAGGGTGCACAAGCGGAATGGCATTTTTCCAGTCGTCCAAGTCTGCCTGGCGTTCGTTGCCGGTGACATAGTTCTGTACCGCCTTATTTGTGTACGTGTATTCGCCCTTGCCGTTCAGAGACCACCCCATGGCCGGCATGTTGTCAACGATGGCTGCCGCGAACCGCATGCGATCATCCGCCTTTGAGGGGAAAATCATTGCACACCTAATCACGGTGAAAATCACCAAGGCTGCCCCTCCAAAGAGTGCGGTTTGCACTGCAGGAGAGAGGTCGCCCTCTGTCATCAGATGTGCGG
>NZ_RZQY01000475.1:0-4703 GCF_003998575.1 Mesorhizobium sp. M7A.F.Ca.CA.001.10.2.1
GAAGAATGCGGCGGCCGGCGATCTGATGCCCGTTCGCCTTGAGCGCATCGATGAAGCCGACGCCGTCGAAATTGTCGGCATACCAGCTGCCATCCGGCAGCCGTCGCACCGAGTTGGCGCTTTCCACCCGCGCGGCGCGGTCATGCGCGGCGGAGCATTTGTGGTAGACCGCAACCTTGTACGGCACCGAGATGATCACGCCCCTGATATTCTCGGCTGCCGTGATGCCGGCCCAGAAGGTCTCAAAATCCTCCGGGCGGCAGCTCAAGGGCACCATGAGGCTGTCGAGGCCCTTCTGCTCGAAGATCTCGTTGAATATGCCGGGGCTCTTGGCGTGGGCCACGGGATGGGCCAGCATCACGAAGATCTCGGCCTTGCCGGTTCCGCGCATCGGTTTTTACTCCTTTTCTTTTGACAGTTCGTGGCCGCTGAGGATCTCCAGCGCCCGGACGAGAGACGAGTGATCGGCCTCGGCGCCACCTGGATGGGCCGAACAGGCATTCATCAGTTGCTGCGCCATGGCGGTGTTCGGCAGCGCCACGCCAAGGGCGCGGGCACTGTCAAGCGCCAGGTTGAGATCCTTCTGGTGGAGCTTGATGCGAAAGCCTGGGGCGAAGGTCCGGTCGATCATGCGCTGGCCATGCACTTCCAGGACGCGGGAAGCGGCGAAGCCACCCATCAGGGCGCCGCGAACCTTCGCCGGGTCGCACCCGGCCTTGCTGGCGAAGACAAGCGCTTCGGCCACGGCCTCGATGTTGAGCGCGACGATGATCTGGTTGGCGATCTTGCAGGTCTGCCCGGCGCCATTCTGCTCGCCGATCAAAGTGACGTTCTTGCCGAGTGTCTCAAAGATCGGCAGCGCCCGCTCGAACTCGGCGGCCGGGCCGCCGACCATGATGGTGAGGCTTGCCGCCTTGGCGCCGACCTCGCCGCCCGAGACCGGGGCGTCGAGGTAGCCGGCTCCCTTCTCTCGCAGTTTCGCCGCGAACGCCGCCGTGGCGATGGGGCTGATCGAGCTCATGTCGATGACCAGCTTGCCGGCTGACAGTCCTTCCAGGACGCCGTCCTCGCCCAACAGGACGCGTTCGACGTCAGGCGTGTCGGGCAGCATGGTGACGACGATCTCGGACCGCCGTGCCACTTCGGCGGCGGACGCGACGACCGATGCGGTCAGGCCCTGCGGTAGAGGGGAGCGATTGAGAACGGTGACGATCTCATGCCCGGCATCGGCCAGGTGGCGCGCCATCGGTGCTCCCATGACGCCAAGCCCGATGAACCCGATCCTCATTCTCCAGCTCCCATTCGAAAGTCCCTACATCGCATCTTGCAGCGTTTTGTAGCCATATGATATAGGACATCATACAAATTTCAACCAAATGATTGGAGACGATCGCAAGATGCAAGAACGCCTCAACACGCTGAAAGCCGCCACCGCGGCTGGCCGGGCTCACATCGGCATCTGGTGCTCGCTGGCTTCGGCGCTCACCACGGAGATCGTCGCCGGCTCCGGAGCCGATTGGGTTCTGATCGACGGCGAGCACAGCCCCAACCATCTGCGCAGCATCATGGCGCAGCTTCAGGTGATGGGCGGCTTCGACAGCGAGGCTGTCGTCAGGCTGCCCTCCGACGATCCCAATCTGATCAAGCAGGCGCTGGATATCGGCGCACGCAGCCTGATGATCCCCAATGTACGAACCGCCGATCAGGCCCGCGCCATCGTCGCGGCCATGAGCTATGCGCCCGGCGGATTTCGCGGCTTCTCGGTCGGTCACCGCGCCAATGGCTTCGGCCGCATCGCCGGCTACCACGCCAAGGCGCGCGAGCAGCAGCTTCTCGCCGTGCAGATCGAGGATGAATTGGGCGTGGCGAATGCCGCCGAGATCGCGGGGGTCGACGGGGTCGACGTTCTCTTCGTCGGTCCCGGCGATCTTTCCACCAATATGGGCGCGATGGGCAATCCCGGCGCGGCACATGTCCAGGAGGCAATCTCGTCCGTGCGCCAGGCCGCAACGGCGGCAGGCAAGGCAAGCGGCATCCTGGCGCCGGCGAAGGCCGATGCCGACCGCTACCTTGCCGAAGGCTTCACCATGGTTGCCGTCGGTTCGGACCTTGGCCTTCTTGCGCGGGGCTCGGATGCCCTGATCGCTTTGTTCAACCAGTAGCTTGGAGTCGGAGCCATGGCGATCCCGCCTTACAAAGCGCCATCGCGCAACGCCTACGACATCGTCATCGTCGGCGGAGCGGTTGTCGGCTCGTCCACGGCCTACTGGCTGAGCCAGGCGCTGGGCAGCGGTGCCTCGATCCTCGTGGTCGAGCGCGATAGCAGTTACGAGTTTTCATCGACGGCGCTGTCCACCAGCGCGATCCGGCAGCAATATTCCAATCCGATCAATGTGAAGATCAGCCAGTTCGGCATCGAGATCATCCGCACCTTCCAGGAGCGTATGGCACCTTTCTACAAGGACGAACCGGCGCCCGACCTCGGCTTCAAGGAGCATGGATATCTTTACTGCTGTTCACCCGACGGCGTCGAAGCGGCCCGCGAGCGCGTCGATCTGCAGCGCAGTTTTGGGGCCCACACAGTGTTCCTCGAGCCGGGCCCGCTGAAGGATCGCTTCCCCTGGCTCAATGTGGAGGATCTCGGTGGCGGTTCCTGGGGGGCTAGGGAAGAGGGCTGGTTCGACTCCGTGGGGCTGATGAACGGTTTCCGCCGCGCCGCCCGCGCCAGCGGCGTCGAGTATATCGACAATGCAGCGACAGGGCTGGATATTGCCGATGGACGGGTCATCTCGGTGCGCCTCGCGACCGGCCAGACGGTTCGTTGCGGAACATTGGTCAACGCCGCGGGTCCGCGCGCGCAGCAGGTCGCAGCCATGGCCGGCCTGTCGATCCCGGTCGCGCCCTACAAGCGCTACAGCTTCGTCTTTGCCAGCGCCAACCCGATCCCCGGCCGGATGCCCAACGTCATCGACCTTTCCGGTACATTCGTGCGCCCGGAAGGCGAACTTTTTCTCACCGGCAACACGCCGCAGGGCGACGGACCGGCCGGCTACGACGACTTTGAAATGCACCATGAAGAGTTCGACGACTACATCTGGCCGGCACTCTGGCACCGCATTCCGTCTTTCGACGCACTCAAGGTCCAGACCAGTTGGACCGGCCACTACGAGTACAACATGCTCGACCACAACGGCATCGTCGGCTTCCACCCGCAGGTGACCAATTTCATGTTTGCCAACGGCTTCTCGGGGCACGGGCTGCAACAGTCGCCAGCCGTGGGCCGGGGAGTTTCAGAACTTATCGTTCACGGGGCTTTCCAGACGCTCGATCTGTCGCCATTCTGTTACGAGCGCATAGAGCGCAACGAGCCGTTCCTCGAGGAAGCGGTGATCTAGGGCGAGACGATCGACCACCCCGTTTTGATTTGGCGAAGCAATTCATCACGGGACGTCGGTCGTGTTCGAGATTGCACCAAGCACAAGCGCCCCGGTTGTCCTCCTGGCCTCGAGATCGCGATGAGCGTCGGCAGCCTGCGCCAGATCATATTGCCTGGGGCGCGCCGATCTTGATCACACCTAGGTGCAAGCTGGCGGAGAGAGCGGGATTCGAACCCGCGTTACGGTCTCCCGTAAACACACTTTCCAGGCGTGCGCCTTCAACCACTCGGCCACCTCTCCGTCCATGCATGTCGCGTCGGCCGGTTTTGCCGCGCGGGTTGGGGAGATGCACCTCCCTTGGGGCAAGGCGGAACTTCCGCCATCGGCGCCGCCAACCAGCGAACGCCCTTCCCCGCACCTGAGCCGTCGAAGCAACAGGCGCGGGGCTCATCTAGTCGATCCGGCGCCGAATGCCAAGCCATATCAGCAGTCTATTCGCTTTGCCGGCCATACAGTGTTTCGCAAGGCCGCCGGCATGCCCGTTTTTACGGGCGCCGCCGCTGCAATGGTGTGCACAGGCACGACCGCCGGGCCGGCCGCCCTTGACTTCCCCCGGAGTTGCCTGTCGGGTGCCGAGGCTTTGCGGGGGCATTGTGCGGACATGACATCGAGCAATGGACAGACGCCAGTCAGGCGGCCGGACAGCGGGCTTTCCTTCGTGCCGGTGGGCTGGCTCGTCTTCGTCATGGCGTGGTCGGTCTACGGCCTGATCTCCGTCTGGCCCGCGGTCGGCGCCACCGGCCTGCCAGACAGCGTGTTTTACCTTGTCTATGGCGGGCTCGCCGTCGACATCATCACCATCCTGTGGGGGCTTTACCTGCTCGGCCTCGCCTTCGGCCGCTCGGCCCGTTTCCCGCGCCAGTTCACCATCTGGCAGGTCGCCACAATCATCTGGCTGGTGGCCTGGCAGGCCTGTGCACTGACGATTTCGGATTTCGTCTTTTCGGGCCAGGCGCTTGCCATCACCGCTGCTCAACTCGCCATCGGGGTCCTCTGCATCTATCTGCTGCGCCGTGGATCCGAAGCCGATGCCGTTTATGTCAATCCGGAAACCGAAAGCCCGCCTGTCTTCGTCTCGGTCGTCGCCGCGCTGCTCGGCATCGTCCTGGGCGCGGTCATCGGCGCCGTGGGCGGATTCGCCATCGGCTCGGTGATCGCTGATGCCACCGAGATGAGCTGTTTCGAGGGCGCCTGCGGCTATTTCGCCGTGTTCACCGGCCTGGCCGGCCTGGTGATCGGCGCCATTGGCGGCGGCGTTTTTGCCGT
>NZ_RZQY01000476.1:0-4688 GCF_003998575.1 Mesorhizobium sp. M7A.F.Ca.CA.001.10.2.1
CAATGGTGCTCATACAAGAATCTTTAGGCAAGAATCCGTAGGCGAGAGGGCCGCCCCCGAAAATGTCGCAGCAGCCGGTGCAAACCGTTTCAGGCAAGCTCATACTGCTGATCAAGGCCGGCTATTGGCTGGCCCTGCTGATCATTGCGGCCATGGTGATCGCCTCCTTCATCCTGCTGCAGCAGATGATGGCCACCCAACAGCACAATCACACCTTGCTCGACATCGTCAGCACACAAAAGACGCTGTCGCAGCGCATCGTCTTCCTTGCCGGTGCAACGGGCGCCGGCTCACGCGACAAGCAACCGGCGCTGGTCAGCGCGCTCAAGCAGGCAACGGCGGAGTTCGAGACGAACTACGACCTGCTGCTCGATCAGACGGGAGCCGATCCGCAATCGCCGGCCAAGCTTGACCCGAAGTCGATCGAAAGCGTCCTTTTCGCCAAGCCCTTCCACCTCGACTATTTCTCGGTCGGGCTGATCGCCAATGGCGACCGCCTGATCTCGGCCTATGAATCGCAATTCAGCGGCAATGGCGGTTACAAGGGCGGCGACGAACGCGTCAATCTCGACGCCTCCGTCGCCAATGCGACCTTGTCGGGCTACGCCGCGCTTGGCCAGCGCATCACTGCCGACGCCGACGACCGCTCCGAGAAGCTGCTCGCTCTCCATCGCACGCTGTTCTACGCCACAATCGGCGTCATCATACTGGTGGCGCTCTTCATCTTCAGGCCGATGTCGAACGCCATCCTGCGCAAGACGCATGAATTGATCGACGCGCGCAATTCCATGGCCTTCATCGCGGTGCATGACGGCCTTACCGGCCTGCACAACCGCACGTTCCTGACCGATCATTTCGACACGCTGATCAAGGGAACGCACCGGCGTCGCGAACGCCTTGCCGTCGTCCAGCTCGATCTCGACCGATTCAAGCAGATCAACGATACGCTCGGCCACGCCGCCGGCGACTATGTGCTGGTCGTGACGGCACAGCGCATGCGCGATTCCTGCCGGGCGTCGGATCTGTGCGTGCGCCTGGGCGGCGACGAGTTCGTCATGATCCTCGGCGGCGCCGGCGGCACCGAAGACATCAATATGCTGGCGCGACGCATCCTGGCACATATCAACGAGCCGATCGTCTTCCAGGGCACGACCATTCTCCCAGGCGCCAGCGCCGGCATCGCGGTCTATCCGATCGACGCCGACAATGCCGGGGATTTGCTGGTCCACGCCGATCTGGCGCTTTACTCCGCCAAGAGGCTTGGCGGCGGCAACTTCTCCTTCTTCTCCGAGGAGCTGCGCCGCGAACTCGACTATCGCAAGCAGCTCGAGCACGACATCAAGGTTGCCATCGCCGAGCGGGCGTTCCAGGTCTATTTCCAGCCGCAGGTCTCACTGACCCACGGCACGATCAGCGGCATCGAGGCGCTGGTGCGCTGGAACCATGCGGAGCGCGGCATGATCCCGCCCGGCGAGTTCATTCCGGTCGCCGAGAAATGCGGCTTCATGCCCGAGATCGGCCGCATCGTCATCACCAAGGCGATCAACGAGGCGGCCGAATGGAACCGCGCCGGCATTGCCTTCGGACGGCTTGCCGTCAATGTTTCCGGCACCGAGCTGCGCGAACACGATTTCGATGCGTTCTTGTTCGAGACGCTGGAAAAGGCCGGGCTGCCGCCGCAGAAACTGTCGCTGGAAATCGTCGAATCCGTCATCCTCGATGACGAAAAGACGGGTATCGCGGCCAAGCTGCGGCACATCCGGGCAGCCGGCGTCCATCTCGAACTCGATGATTTCGGCACCGGCTATGCTTCGCTCAGCCATGTCAACCCGAACGAGATCGACCGGCTGAAGATCGATCGCCGCTTCGTCCAGAACATCCATGAGAATGGCGACAACTCGAAGATCGTCCGCGCCATCACCGAGCTGGCGCGTGGCCTTGGCATCTCGATCGTCGCAGAGGGCGCCGAAACCGAGGCCGAGCTCAATTCGCTGATGGCGATCGGCTGCGACCAGGTGCAGGGCTACTCCATCGCCTTCCCGATGCCGCACGACAAGGCGCTGGAATGGCTGACCGCCCGCATGCCCAAGAAGGCCAAGCTGACGGTGCTGCAAGGAAGCCTGGCATAGGTTTGCCTTTTTGTTTGCGCATGTCGTTATCCCAAAACCGCTGCGCACTTTTGGGCGACATGCACCGGCTCGCCTTGACAAGCCGTTGTGGACATGGCGGCCTTGTCGTGATCGCAACCGGATATCGGGGCTGATGACACCGTTTCGGTTTGTGCTGGCGGCGGTTTTGATTTTTGCGGTTCCCGCCCAAGGGGCCGATCGCATAATATATCTTACCTTCGACGATGGGCCGCTGAACGGCACAAGCAACATCCTCGATGTGCTGGAAGCCGAGCAGGTTCCTGCAACCCTATTCATGGTCGGCATGCACGCACAGGCTAGCGCCGCCAACAGAGCGCTCGTCCAGCGCGCCAGGCAGCTTCCTCTGGTGACGCTCGGCAACCACAGCTACAGCCATGCCTACAATCACTACCGGCATTTCTACGGCGACACCGAAGGTGTCGTCGCCGACATGGTAAGGGCAAACGCGGTGCTCGGGTTGAAGCCCGTGGTGCATGCAAGGCTACCGGGGCGCGACGTGTTCAGGCTGCCCTCCATGTCGAAGAACGACACCTCGCTTGGGCTCGCCCAGGAGGGGCGTGAAGAGCCCGACTACGAGTTTGTCGCTGCCTCAGGCTTCTATCTCTACGGCTGGGACCATGAATGGGTGCACAAGGACAACGGCGAGCCGGTGCAGAGCGTTGACCATCTGGTCAGCGAGATCGATCACCTGTTCGGCTATGGCCGCTTCGTCAAGCCCGGCAAGCTGATCCTGCTGATGCATGACGAGATGTTCCAGGACAGTTTCGACGGCAAGATGAAGCTGACCAATTTGATCACCGCATTGAAGCTGCGCCACTACACCTTTGGGACAATCCAGGGCTACGACGACTGAGGCGACAAGGACGGCCAGTTCTCAGCGGGTTGCGCATCGACACGCCAATCTGTCGCGGGATCAGCGAGGTGTCAAAGCACCTCGACTGATTCGCCGCGTAACTTGTGGCGGCGCAATTTGATGTATGTGCGTAAATTTGGCGTAATCTGAAAGCCAATCAGCTTCGTCTCCTGGAGGGGAGCAGCCCACGCCATCGTCTCGTAGCGGGCACCGTAACCTTCGATGGTGACGGCAAGATTTTCGCGGCCCAGATACCTCGCCAGAGTGGCACAGGCAGCAACCCTCGATCGTATGGACTGACCGTATTTGGGCGCAAACGCCAATCCTCCGTCCGCCAGGTCATCCACCTCATGGGCAAGCACCAGGAACAAGATGTCCTCGTCGCCGGCCGGCACGCCGGCATCCACAAGGCGCTCGGGGTCTCCGGTATCGAATTTCAGTCCGACCAGGCGGGCGACAAGACCTTCAACCCGGGGACCGATTGTTTGCTCCAGCCATCTGCGGTGTGCATCGGTGCGCCTGCTGGACTTTCCGTCCGGATAGTGGCCGCTGTCGTAGGCAGCGTGAAACATCGCGGCCAGGACAAGATCGACGCTTTTATCGAAATGCGCGGCCGATGACGCAGCTCCCACCGCATGGCAGATGAACGGCCGTCCTGTCTTGCGGTAGCGGCCGTTGAACATCGCGCAACACACACGATACGCCTTTTGCACCCGGGCGATATCGGCAACCGAATATCCATTCTCGTATAGCTGCATGTAGAGCGCCGTATTGGTCTGGCGCGGAACGAACGGATCTTTCTTGGTCAACTTGTCCCCCCGGACTTTGTTAGGTTTTCGTCAACTTTTCTCGGCAGAAGACGCACTGCTTCGCGATTTCCCTGCAGACTTGCAGTAGAATGAAACTGATCCCAAGCGTTTGGATCACCCTAGATCGTTACAAGTACGACAGGGAAAGTCCAGTCTAGGGGCTCTTGCAGGAAGCTTCGGCCGCGCGCTACGATCCTGGCGATAGCTAATTTCAGATTCGCAAGCCGAACCTGATGCCGTCATAGATGGCGGCATGAATGTTGCGCGAGGCGACCGCGTCGCCGATGCGGAACAGAACAAAGCCGCCTTCTGGATTGCGCTTGGGAAAGATGTCGCCACCGCTCACCAGACGCTCGTAGTCGACCGCGCCGCCATTCTTCGACAGCGGCTTCAGCAAGAGGTATAGATCGTCGAGCGGTAGCGTACCGTGCTCGACCACCACCTGGTCGACCCTGCGCTCGCCGCGCCAGCCATCGGCGAAATCCGAAGCCAGCTCTGCGATCAGCTGGTTGCCCTCACGCCGCACCGAACGCAGCCGCGTGTTGATGGTGATGGTGACGCCCTTTTCCTGGAAGGCCCTGATATAGGGCACATGGTTCATGCCGCCCATTTCCGGGGCAAAGAAACGCTCCGGCGATACAAGCTCGAGTTTCGAGCCGGCATTGGCGATCAGTTCGGCGGCGCCCATGCCCTGATGGCCGCCATTGTCGTCATAGAGCAGCACATTTTCGGCCGGCTTGACGCTGCCGGCCATGATGTCCCAACTCGAGGTGACAAGGTTGTCGCCTGATGTCAGCGGCGGGTTCTGCGGCAGGCCGCCGGTAGCGACCACCACCACATCGGGCGACAGCGCCAGGACATCGTCTTTTTCCGCCC
>NZ_RZQY01000477.1:0-4685 GCF_003998575.1 Mesorhizobium sp. M7A.F.Ca.CA.001.10.2.1
CCATAATATGTAATAGAGCGCGCTGAAGCGGGCGAGCTGCTCGGGCGCGATGTCGGAATAGGCGAGATTGCCGGTCGAGGCCCATTGCGCGGAGCGGAAGACGCCGAAGACGAAGATGTAGGTCAGCACGATCCACACCGGCGTCGTCGCCTGCATCAAGGCGAAGCCGGCGACCATCACGGCGACGATCGGGGTGTTGTAGACCAGCACGCGGCGAAAGCCGAAACGGTTGAGGACACGCGGCATGAAGAAGCGCATGGCCACGGAGCCGACCGCGGCGACGAAGGTCAGCGATCCCGCCTGCACCGCGCTCATGCCGAAGCCGAGCTGGAACATCAAGGGCAGCAGGAACACCACCGAGCTGAGGCCGATCGTGTCCAGCCCGCCGCCGGTGAGGAACGAAATGCGGAAGGTACGGATGCGCAACAGCTCGAGATCGAGCAGCGGATTGCGCACGCGCAGGCAGTAGAACGAGGCGATGGTCAGGATGACCAGCGCCAGCGCCAGTTCTGCGGCGATGATGCCGCCCGCGGCATCCTTGGCAGCAAGCGAATCCATGCCGAAGACCAGCAGGACCATGCCGCTGCCGACCAGCAGGAAGCCCGGAAAATCGAACGGCGTGCGCACGGGCTTGGTCATCGTCGGAAACAGCGAGGCGGCAAGAATTGCCGCCGCCAGCGCGAACGGCACGTTGATGAAGAAGATCCAGCGCCAGGAAATGTAGGTGGTCAGCGCGCCCCCGACGAGCGGACCGACCAACGGTCCGGACTGGCCGGCCAGCGAGATGTACATGTTGATCTTCAGCGTTCGGCTGCGCGGAAAGGTCGACAGGATGACGACCTGGCCGAGCGTGCCCATCAAGGCACCGCCAAAGCCTTGCAGCGCGCGGGCGCCGACCAGCATCCAGATGTTGTCGGACAGCCCGCAGAGCGCCGACGAGGCGGCGAACACCAGCAAGGCAAAGCAGTAGACGTTGCGCAGGCCGAAGCGATCGGCGGCCCAGCCGCCAAGCGGCATCGAGATGATCAGGCTGGCGACATAGACGGTAATCAAGAGGCCGAGCTGGCTGGGCGGACGGCCGAGGCTTTCGCTGATGCCCGGCAGCGCGGTCACCACGACATTCTGGTCGAGGCTGGTCATGAACACGCCGCAGGCGACCGTCAGCGGCAGCAGGAGCAAGGCTCTGGCCGGCACATCGGCGCGATCCGTGGCGCCGGCGGATAGTTCTGCGGTCATGGAGATGTTCGAACCAAACGAATGTGCCGACTCTTGAAGAAGGGATTTCATATCCCTCGGGCCGGTTGGGCGGCCACGTTTTCGCACCATGGGCGCCGGCGGCCAGATTCTCTAGCGGCAGAAGCGGCTGGCGTTGATGCCAGATGTGGGCAACGCGGCCATCCGGCCGCGCCGCCTACTGCACCTCGTAGCCGACTTCCTCGCTGGCATGGCAGAGCGCCTTCCAGAACGAGCGTGCAAACGAGCGGAAGACATAGATGTCGAACTGGTCGGCGCTGGTGCGCTGGATCTGGGCGAAGATGTCGTGATGGGTGGTCGAGCGGCCGGCTCCAACAGGAAAGGCCGGCAGCGCGAAATCGATGGCGAAGAATTTCGCCAGCACCCATTCGGCCTTCGGCCCGGCAATGCGGATGGCGGTGCGGCCGTGCGAGAGGTCGGTCACAGTGCCAATGGCGGGGGTCACCACCTTGGCAAAGGCCGCAGCCAGGCCTTCGGCTTCATCGGCAACGGTGAACTTTCCCGGCGCGAAGCCGAACACCGATTTCACGCCATCGCTCAAGCCGCCGCCGGCGCCATCGGGCAGGGCAAGCCCGGTGACGGTGCGGACGGCTGCTATCAGCTTCTTCTCCTCGCCGGGCCACGCGGCGAGCTGCACGATCGAGCCCGGCCTTGTCTCGGTCAGGATGATCTCGACGCCGTGCTCGAAATTGCCGTGCGAGCCGACATGGAATTCAGGCTCAAGCGGCGACAAGGGTTCGGGTGATTGGCGCTCAACCATGCATGCGGCTCCCGTCCGGATCGAAGAAGTGGTTGGAGACGATCTCGACCGGTCCAAACCGGTTGCGCAAGGGATCGGAGACATGAGCGCGCGTGCCCTGCAGTGCCTTGCCGCCCTTGACCAGCGCCAGCGCGATATGCCTGCCGAGCGCCGGTGAATAGCAGCAGGCGGTGATGTGACCGATCGAGCCGTGCGGATTGGCCTCGTCAACCTCCTCGACGATGTGCGCGCCGCCATTGAACGGTAGGTTGTCGAGGGCGATCAGGCCGACCAGTTCCAGGCGGTCCGACGCGATCAGGCCTTCGCGGTCCATCATCGCCGAGCCGATGAACGGCTTCTTCTTCGACAGCATCCAGTCGAGATGCAGGTCGCGCGCCGTGGTGCGGCCGTCGATCTCGGCGCCGGTGACATGGCCTTTTTCGATGCGCATGGTGCCCAGCGCCTCGAGCCCGTAGGTGACCAGCCCGAACGGTTTGCCGGCCTCGACAAGCGCTTCCCAGACATGGGTGCCGTGGCCGGCGCCGGAATAGACTTCGAACGCCATTTCGCCGGAGAAGGACAGCCGGCAGATCATCACCGGCACGCCTGCTATCTCGCCGCGCACGAGGCCCATGAAGGGCAAGGTGGCATTGTCGACTGCGGTGCCGGTGACACAAGAGGCGAGGATCTGCCTGGCCTTCGGCCCGCCGATCGCGGCCCCCGCCCATTCGTCGGTCACCGAGGTGACGTGGACTTTCAGCTCCGGCCAGATCACGTCGAGGAAATATTCCAGATGCTGCATCACCTTGCCGGCATTGGCGGTGGTGGTGGTCATCAGGAAGTCCTGCTCGCCGAGCCGCCAGGTGGTGCCGTCGTCGAAGGCTAGGCCGTCCTCGCGCAGCATCAGACCGTAGCGGGCCTTGCCGACGGCCAGCGTCGAAAACATGTTGGTGTAGACGCGGTCGAGGAATGCGGCGGCGTCGGGGCCTTGCACGGCAATCTTGCCCAATGTCGAGACATCGACGATCCCGGCGCTTTCGCGTGTCGCCTTGGCTTCGCGCACATAGGCCTGCTCGACCGTTTCGCCTGCATGGCCGTAGATCATCGGGCGATACCAGAGGCCCGCTGAATACATGGTCGCGCCGTTGGCCAGATGCCAATCATGCATCGGGGTCAATCGTTCGGGCTTGAGATCGCCAAAACGTTCCGCCGCCAGCGAGCCGATCGACACCGGCGCAAAGGGCGGCCGGAAGCGCGTCGTGCCGACTTCGGGGATGGGCTTGCCCAGGGCTTCGGCCATGATGGCAAGGCCGGGCACGTTGGAGCTCTTGCCCTGGTCGGTCGCCATGCCGAGCGTGGTGTAGCGTTTCAGATGCTCGACCGAGACAAAGCCTTCCCGGTGCGCCAGCCGCACGTCCTCTGCCGTCACGTCGTGCTGGAAGTCGACAAAGCTCTTGCCCTTGGCCCTGATCTCGAACACCGGTGCCGGATCAGGATCGCCGGGCACGGCTTCCACCGCCGGCAATACAGAAGGCGCGCTGGGGCCACCGGCTGCGGCAAGGCCCGCGGCGCGGCCTTCGGCGATGGCTTCGGCGGTGGAGAAACTGCCGGTGAAGGCGCCGGCGCCGATCCAGCTCTGTGTTGGCTTCGGCGGCAGGAAGGCCTGCCGCGCGGCATTCCATTCCGCCTTGGCGCCGGCCTGGCTGGCCAGATGGATGGTCGGCGACCAGCCGCCGGACATCAGCAGGCAATCGGCGTGGATACTGCGGGCATCGCCGATGAGCGTGCCGTTGGCCATATCGAAGCGTTGCAGTTTGAGGCCGGACAGCGCCTTTCCACCTTCGGTGGCGACGACGGCATGGCCAGCGAAGATCTCGGCCTCGGCTTCCGCGGCCAGCTTGCGCATCTCCGGCGAAAGTTCCGGCCTGACATCGGCGATGGCGACGACCGCGGCACCGGCCTTCTTCAAGGCGACGGCCGCCCGATAGGCGCTGTCATTGTTGGTGAACAGCGCGATCCGCTCGCCCGGCAGCACGCCGAATTCGTTGGCATAGCGCTCGGCTGCATGCGCCAGCATCACGCCTGGCCGGTCATTGCCGGGGAACACGAGCGGCCGCTCGAACGCACCGGTGGCCAGGACCACGGATTTGGCACGGATCGCCCAATAGCGATGGCGCGGCTCGCCCTTGCCTGGCTGATCCTTGTGATCGCTGACCCGTTCCAGCGCGGCAAGCGTGTTGTTGTCGTAATAACCCCACACTGTGGTGCGCGGTAAAAGCCGGACATTGTCGCGGCCTGCGAGCTGGGCGACGGTGCGGCGCGCCCAATCGGCAGCTGGTGCGCCATCGATCGTTTCCCCGGACCAGTTGGCCGAACCGCCGAAAAGCGGCTCGAGATCGGCCAACATGACGCGCGCTCCCTGATCGGCGGCGGTCCTGGCGGCCATCAGGCCGGCCGGGCCGGAGCCGACCACCAGCACGTCGCAAAAGGCGTTCATGCGCTCGTAGCGGGCCGGGTCTTTCGCCGTTCCGGCGCTGCCGAGACCGGCTGCGCGGCGGATGAAGTGTTCGCAGAACATCCAGAAGCGCGTGCCTTTGAGCGGGCCGAACACCGGTCCCATGAAGGTCTTGTAGTAGAACCCGGCCGACAGGATGTTGCCGCCGAGCTGGTTGACGGCGTTGATGTCCCAGGC
>NZ_RZQY01000478.1:0-4684 GCF_003998575.1 Mesorhizobium sp. M7A.F.Ca.CA.001.10.2.1
CGTCGAAGGGGATCGTCGCTTGCATGTCGAGCGTTGCGATCAGCGTCTCAATGGCCGCCTTGTCGGGGATGCCGCGCACGATCGGGCAGCGCCAGATCAGCGGATCGCCCTCGAAATACATTTGCGTGATCAGCCGCTGCGCAAAGCCGTGGCCAAAGACAGAGAAATGGATGTGCGAAGGCCGCCAGTCGTTCGGCCCGTTCGGCCAGGGATAGGGACCGGGCTTGACGGTACGAAACGCATAGAAGCCATCCTCGCCTGTAATAGTTCGGCCACAACCGCCAAAATTCGGATCGAGTGGCGCCAGATAGCCATCCCTCTTATGGCGATAGCGGCCACCGGCATTGGCCTGCCAGAACTCAAGCAGCGCGCCGGGCACGCCAACGCCGCGTTCGTCGAGCACCCGCCCATAGACGAGGATGCGCTCACCGAGCGCGCTCTCGCCGGGCCTGGCGAAATTGTGGATCAGGTCGGCGTCGAGTTCGCCGAGCATGGCGTGACCGAAGACCGGGCCTGCAATCTCCGATAGCGTGTTGTCGAACGACAGCGGCGCCTTTTGCGGTGAGCGCAGCACCGAGGTTTTATAGTTCGGCGTCAGAGCCGGCGGATGCCATGTCCGGTCGCGCTGGAAGAAGGCGCCGGTCTCGGGCCTCCGGGTCGAGCCGGACTCAGCGGGCATTCTGGCTCTCGTCCATTTCCGAAAACACCTCCTTGGCGATCTTGAAGGCACGGTTGGCGGCCGGCACGCCGGCATAGATGGCGACATGCAGGAACGCCTCGCAGATGTCGTCGCGCGACGCACCGGTGTTGGCGGTGGCGCGCACATGCATGGCGACCTCCTCATCATGGCCGAGTGCGGCCAGCAGCGCCAGCGTGACGATCGAACGCTCACGCTTGGTGAAGCCCGGCCGCGCCCACACGGTTCCCCAGGCAGCCTCGGTGATCAGCTCCTGGAAAGGCTGGTCGAAATCGGTGGCGGCGATTTCGGCCCGGTCGACATGCCGGTCGCCGAGTACCGAGCGCCGCACCGCAAGCCCCTTGCGATATCTGGCTGCGTCGCCGGGGGCTTCATCCATGGGTTGCTGTCCCAGGGGCAAGCGACGCGATAAAACTGCGGATCAGGGCGACCAGCGCTTCAGGTTGTTCGACGCAAGGAATGTGTCCGGCGTCGCGGATGATCTCGAAGCGCGCGGCGGGGATCAGCTCGGCCAGCGAGCGGACGAGATCGGGCGGCGTCGAGCCATCCTGGTCGCCCCCGACACAGAGTGTCGGCACCGCGATGCGGCGTGCGGCATCGGTGAAATCGGCATCGCGAACGGCAGCGCAGGTCCCGATGTAACCGGCGAGCGCTTGCCTGGTCATCATGTTCCTATAGCCGTCGAGCTCGGCCACACGCGCTGCGTGGAAGGCGGGGGTGAACCACATTTTGAGCACGCCATCGGCAATCGCCTGGATGCCCTTGCTTTCGACCGTTGCGATGCGTGTGTTCCAGCTGTCCGTCGTGCCGATCTTGTGCGCCGTGTCGCAAAGGATCAGGCCTTCGACGATTTCAGGTCGCCTGGCATAGAGCCCCTGCGCGATCATGCCGCCGACCGACAGGCCGCACAGCACGACTTTGCTCAATTCGAAATGATCGATGAGGGCCGAGAGATCATCGACATGATCGTCGATCGACCTGATGTCGCCGATGTCGGACAGCCCGTGACCGCGCTTGTCATAGACCAGCAGCGGCATTTCACCATCGAGCGCCGAGACAATTTCGTCCCAGATCCGGAAGTCGGTGCCCAGTGAATTGATGAATATGATAGGGCGCGCATTGCCGCTCGCCTTGATGTGGCGATGGTGCAGCGTGATGCCGCCGATGGTGAGGAATGGCACGGTTTCGGTCCTCCGCCCCCACATTGCACAAGGCGTTTGGTTCGGTAAAATGATATTTTGCGTCGTTTCATTAACTCATGGGTTATTAATTCATGTCCGAGAGCCGGATCCGGTTCCGCCATTTGCAGGCATTCCTGGAGGTCGCGCGGCAGGGAAGCGTGGCACGAGCGGCTGACTTGCTGCATGTCAGCCCGCCGGCAGTGACCAAGACATTGCGCGAGCTGGAAGGGGCGCTGGGGGTTGCGGTGGTCGAGCGCGACGGCCGTGGCATCCGACTGACGCGCATTGGCGAGATCTTTCTTCGCCATGCCGGAACGGCGATCACGGCACTCAAGCAAGGCGTCGATTCTGTCCGCCAGGACGGAGCGGTCAGCCGGCACCCGATCCGCATCGGTGCGCTGCCGACAGTGTCGGCGCGGGTGATACCGCTCGCCATGGGCCTGTTCCTCGAGGAGGACACAGGTGCGGCGATCAAGATCGTCACCGGCGAGAACGCCGTGCTGCTCGAACAGTTGCGCACCGGAGCGCTCGATCTCGTCGTCGGAAGGCTGGCGGCGCCGGAAAACATGACCGGCTTCTTCTTCGAGCACCTCTATTCTGAACCGGTGCTGTTCGTGGTGCGAGCCGGACATCCGCTGCTCGATCCGGGACAGGATGTGTTCGCACGGCTCGACGAATTCCCGATGCTGATGCCGACGCGGGAATCGGTCATCCGCCCCTTCGTCGACCGCCTGTTCATCACCAACGGCATGACGGCGCCGGCAACCGAGATCGAAACCGTTTCAGACTCCTTCGGCCGCGCCTTCCTGCGGCAAAGCAATGCCGTCTGGATCATTTCGGCTGGCGTCGTTGCCAATGAACTCGGCAGCGGCGCCTTCGTCGCCCTGCCGGTCAACACCGAGGAAACCAAGGGACCGGTCGGCCTGACCATGCGGACCGACACCGCGCCCTCGCCGGCCTTTTCCATCCTGCTGCAGACCATCCGCGAAGCGGCAAGGCAAAGCGGCTGATGCGTCAGGCTGTGCGGGATCGTCATCGGCAGAAGGCAGTCGGGTCGAGGTCGAAGACCCGTCCCGGATTGAGGATGTTTCTCGGGTCAAGCGCTGAGCGACGTCGTCCGTGTCCGTCGGCAATGTAAAACAGGACAATCGTCCTGTATCGATCACGATGGATCGTGATCGATACCGGAGAGTTGTCTTACTGAAGCTTGGCTTGCAGCGCGTTGACATCGTCGGTGGTCATTTCACCGTCCGTTGCCACCTTGCCGTCGACGATCTTCCACAGGCGGAACGGGCCGGTGATGTCGCCATATTTGTCGAAGGCGACAGGGCCGATGACACCTTCATAGCGGATCGGCTTGCCGTCCTTGATCAGGCCGAGCGCCTTGGCGAACTCTTCCTTGCCGGCAAAGATCGGCGTGCCGGCCGGATCGACGGCCTTGTACATCGCATCCTTGATCTTGGCCGGATCCTCAGAACCGGCAATGGCGATGGCCAGACCAACAATCGCGCCGGCGTCATAGGAGCGGTCGGCCGCCGGATTGGTCGGTTCGATGCCGGAGAATTCCTTGTAGTTCTTGGTGAAATACTCCGTCGAGGCCGTCGGGCTGGTGCCGGAGGACGTGCCGTAGGCTTCCTTCAGATAGTCGGCGCCGACGGACTCGATGAAATCAGGGCTGTTCATGCCGTCATTGAGCAGGAATTTCTGCACGCCGCCCTGCGAGATCCAGGTACGGGCGACCGTAGCGCCGTCGACCGGCGTGCTGACGAGGTAAAGACCGTCCGGTTCGCCGGCCATTGCCGCCGTGACTTCCGAGGCATAGCTCGACTGCTTCTCATTGTAGGGCGTGTCGGAGACGATGGTGCCGCCGAGCGCTTTGTAGGCACGTGAGAATTCGGCCACCATGTTGACGCCGAAATCGTTGTTGACATGGATGATCGACAGCTTCTTGAAACCCTTGTCGACGGCGTATTTGGCGGCGGCGACGCCCTGCAGCGCATCCGAGGTGATGGTGCGGAAGAAGATGCCGTTGGTCTTGCCGTCGCGGCCGAGCGCGGTCAGCGTCGGCGAGGACGAAGCCGGCGAGACCTGGACGATCTTGGCTGGTGCGGTGACCGAAGTCAGGATCGGGATCGACACCGAGGAGATGATGCCGCCGATGATGACCGGCACCTTCTTGACCTGAACCAGCTGGGTGGCGGCGTCAACGGCGACGTTGCCCTGGCTCTGGCTGTCGCGCGTGTCGGTGACGAGATCGCAGCCGCGCACACCGCCGGCTCCGTTGATGTCGCGGAAGGCCATCTCGACCGACTTGGCGCCGGCCTGGCCGTATTCGCCGGCCGGGCCGGTCAGCTCCATGACGAGGCCGACGGTGATCTTGCAATCGGCGGCTTGCGCAGCACCCGCCATCGTGACGAGGGCGAGCGCGGTGGTGAGTTGGAGTATCGTCTTTGTCATTGTTGTTCCCCTTTCGTTACTCGACTGTATTTGAATTCTGGAGCCTGTTCAGCGTTCCGGCACCTGCAGCCAGGTCTCATGCAGATGTCGCCATTCAACGCCGTTGGGCGCCGATGAACTGGTGGTGAAGACGGCACTGGACTGGCGGCGGCTGTGCTTGCCTGCGCGCAGCTGCGCTTCGACATAGAGGACGACGATGGTATCGGCGTCCTGCCAGCCGGGCCGGATGTCCTCGATCGAAATGGCAAAACCATCGTCGCAGGAAGCGCGGCTTGCGCGGACATGATCGATGACCGCTTCGCGGTCGAGGATCTGCCCGTCCGGCGCCACCATGCTGAGGTCTTTGCCC
>NZ_RZQY01000479.1:0-4660 GCF_003998575.1 Mesorhizobium sp. M7A.F.Ca.CA.001.10.2.1
ACGCTACATCATGCGCCGCGCTTTCGTGGTCTTCATGGCCGCTCTTGTGTGGACGCTGGCGATCGTGTGGACGACACAGGTGCTGGCAAAGATCGATCTGGTGACAGACAGCGGCCAGTCGGCGTTGACCTTCTTCGAAGTCGCCGCCCTCATCCTTCCGTCCATCATCCCGATCGTGGTGCCTTTTGCGCTGGTGGTGGCAGTCGCACAGACACTCAGTGTGATGAATTCGGATTCCGAACTCGCCGTCGTCAACGCCGCGGGGGCCTCGCGCTGGACGATCGTACGGCCGATCATGTTGCTGGCGCTCGCCGCCGCCGTTTTTTCCTTTGCCGTCGACAACGGCATCGACCCTTACGCACGGCAGAAGAACCGGGCACTGGTGGCCTCGTCGCGCGCGGATCTGTTGTCGCTGATCATCCAGGAAGGCACCTTCCGCAAGATTGACGACGGGCTGTTCCTGCAGATCGGTGAGCGCCTTCCCGACAATCGGCTGGGTGGCATTTTCGTCGCCGATTCGCGCGAGGAAGGCGTCAACCTCGTCTACTACGCCAAGACCGGCAGCATCGTCGAACGCGGCGGTGAAAAGGTGCTGATGATGAATGACGGCGTCATCCATCGCAAAACGCTGACCGGCGATCTCTCCGTCATCCGCTTTACCTCCTATGCCTTCGACATGTCGGCCTTCATGGCGGCGGCTTCGGCGGTGACGCTCCTGCCCAAGGACCAGACGACGCAGTACCTGCTCAACCCGGGCGCCAACGACAAGTACTATCAGCAGAACCCCTACGAATACCGGGCCGAGGTCAACCAACGGTTCTCGGAATGGACCTATTCCATGGTTTTCGCGCTGATCGCGCTTGCGGTCGCCGGGGATGCGCGCTCGCACCGCGAGGCGCGCGTCAATCCGCTGATCACGGCGATCACGATATCGCTGTTCGTGCGTTGGCTGGGCTTTTTTGCCGCCAGCAAGGCGGATGAGGTCCC
The DNA here is from genome assembly GCF_003998575.1 of Mesorhizobium sp. M7A.F.Ca.CA.001.10.2.1. Taxonomy (NCBI): domain Bacteria; kingdom Pseudomonadati; phylum Pseudomonadota; class Alphaproteobacteria; order Hyphomicrobiales; family Phyllobacteriaceae; genus Mesorhizobium; species Mesorhizobium sp. M7A.F.Ca.CA.001.10.2.1. Next base: position 988 of record NZ_RZQY01000479.1, read on the forward strand.
GCAATATGCGTATATGGTCTATGGCGTGCCGATCGTGGCTTCCGCGGTGGCGATCTGGTTCATCGTCTCCAACCGAACACTGGAACTGCCGGTGACCTGGGCGGACTGGATGACAAACTTCGCCACGCGCATCGCTGACAGCTGGAATGCTTTCAAATTGCGTTTGTCCAGGCGCGGCGCATCAGGGCAAGGGGTCGGCTGATGGGCTGGACACTGGGCCGCTACTTCTTCTTCCGCTATGTGACGATCACCATCTGGTTCTTCATCGGCCTCCTGGCATTGGTGTTCCTGATCGACTTCACCGAGCTGTCCGGCCGCACCACCGGCCTGCCCGGCTTCACCTACGGCACGGCGGTAGCCATTTCAGGCCTCCGTATGCCGATGATCATGCTGCAGACGGTGCCGTTCGTCGGTCTCTTCTCGGCGATGGCGACGCTGGTGTCGCTGAACCGGCGCTACGAGTTGGTCATCGCGCGTTCCGCCGGTGTTTCCGCCTGGCAGTTCCTCTTGCCCTGCTGCATCGGAGCCTTGCTGTTCGGCGTCCTGTCGGTTGGTGTCATCAATCCGCTCGCCGCGCACGCATTCTCCTGGTCGGAGCAGATCGAAACCCAGCTGCGTTCCGGCAAATCGAATACGGTCTCGGCCGATGCCGCGCCCTGGATCCGGCAGAAAACCAGTTCGGGCGACACCATCATCGGTGCGCGGGCCATCCTGAACCAGGGCCTGGAAATGGCCGATGTCGTATTTTTCATTCTCGACCCGCAAGGCAACATCGTCGAGCGCAAGGACGCCGCCCGTGCCTTCCTGCGCGACGGCTATTGGGAATTGCAGGACGTCAAGACATTCCAGAACGGCACGATCCAGGCATCGGCAACCGATCGCGTACCGACCAATCTAAAGCCCGAATTCGTGCAAGAGCGGCTGGCGCGCCCCGAAACCATCCCCTTCTATGACCTGCCCGGAAAGGTCGAGGTTGCCCGCTCCTTCGGCCTCAAGGCAAATGCTTTTGCCATGCAGTTTGATTCGCTCGTGGCGTTGCCGTTCCTTCTCGTCGCCATGACGCTGATCGCGGCAACGGTTTCAATGCGATTTGCTAGGATGGGACAGTCGGCGACGATGATTCTGGGTGGCATCATCGCTGGCTTTCTGCTTTATGTCGTTTCGGTGCTGGTGAAGGCATTCGGCGTGGCGGGATTCGTGCCGACTGTCGTAGCCGCCTGGGTACCGGTCATGGTGGCTATGTTCTTCGGGGTGACTTTCCTGCTATACAAGGAAGACGGCTAGTGAGGGAGGCGTTTTTGCCCAGCAACAGGCAGGCCGGTTTGGCGCGCCTCTATGCGGCGACCGCCTTGGCGTGCGTGCTTGCCTACGCCGTTCCGGCACCGGCGCTTGCGCAGGACGTCGGCGACATGGCGACATCGGTTCCGGCCGGCTCGCAAATGCTGCTGGCGGCCGATACGCTGGTCTACAACAACGACAACCAGACCGTGACCGCCGTCGGCGGTGTGCAGATCGACTATGGTGGCAATCGCCTTGTCGCCCAGCGCGTCGAATACAACCGCAACACCAAGCGGATGGTCGCGAGCGGCAACGTCGAAGTTATCAACAGCGACGGCACCAAGATCAATTCGCAACATATCGACATCACCGATGACTTCGCCGACGGCTTCGTCAATGCGTTGCGGGTCGAAACCATCGACAAGGCCTATTTCGCCGCCGAAAGCGCAGAACGCATGGGCGGCGTGCTGACCACCTTCCACAATGGCGTCTACACCGCCTGCGAGCCGTGCGAGGATAAGCCGGACAAAGCGCCGACCTGGCGCGTCAAGGCCAAGAAGATCATCTGGAACGGCGAGAAGAAGACGGTTCGCTTCGAGAATGCGAATTTCGAGTTCTTCGGTTTTCCGCTTGCCTATCTGCCTGCATTCGAAATTGCCGACCCGACGGTGAAGCGCAAGAGCGGCTTCCTGATCCCGAGCATCATCTACAAGAGCGATCTCGGCGTCGGCGTGAAAGTCCCCTATTATCTCGCATTGGCGCCGACCTACGACCTGACCGTCACCGGCACCGGCTATACCAAGCAGGGCTTCCTCGGTGAGGCCGAGTGGCGTCAGCGCTTCGACAATGGCGAGTACAGCTTGAAGATCGCCGGGATACACCAGCAGAATCCCGACGCCTTCCTCGACACTACTGCCTTCCCATCCAGCTCTGGCCACAACGTCAATTCGGGCAGCGCCGGCGATCCCAACAAATTCCGCGGCATGATGGGTACCCAGGGGCAGTTCGCCATCAACTCACGCTGGAACTTCGGCTGGGACGTGCTGCTGCAGACCGACAAGAACTTCTCGAACACCTACGGCATCGACAAGTACAATAGCAGCGTCCACCAGTCGTCGGTCTACTTGACGGGTCTCAACGGCCGCAACTATTTCGACGTGCGCGCCATGCATTTCGATGTGCAGGAAGATACGCCTGACGACAATATCTCTGCGCGAAGCGGACAACAGCCCTGGGTGCTGCCGTCGCTCGATTACGCCTATATTCCTGATGCCTCGGTGGCCGGCGGCCAGCTGTCCCTCAATGTCAACGCGCGTGTCATCCGCCGCGACGATGTCGACGAGACCTTCGTCCAGCCCTACAATGCCCTCACTCCGACGCAGCGCGTCCGCGGCATCGAAGGCGAATCGGGCCGCCTCACCGCCGAGGCCGAGTGGAAGCGGAGTTTCGTCACAGATGGCGGACTGGTGCTAACGCCGTTGCTCGCGCTGCAGGGCGACGTGGACTACCTCAACGCATCGTCGGCTTCGCTAGACGCCATCGACCGAATGGCAACGCATTTGGGCGAGCAGGACGATATGCGCTCGTCATTTGCCCGTTACATGGCAACCGCGGGCCTCGAGATGCGTTGGCCGGTGCTGTTTTCCATGGCCAGCGGGTCCAGCCATGTCATCGAGCCAATGGCGCAGGTCTTCATGCGTCCGAACGAGCAATATGTCGGCGGCCTCTCAGTGCCCAACGAAGACGCCCAAAGCATGGTCTTCGACGCGACCACCTTGTTCGAGCGCGACAAGTTCTCCGGTTACGACCGCGTCGAAGGCGGTTCGCGCGCCAATGTCGGCCTCCGCTATTCCGGCTCGTACAACAATGGCTGGGGTACCAATGCCATTTTCGGCCAATCCTATCAGATCGGCGGCGAGAACTCCTTTGCCGCGCCGGATCTGGTCAATGTCGGCGCCAATTCCGGCCTCGACACGACCAAATCCGACTATGTCGGCCTGTTCGGCATCAACAGCCCCAACGGCTTCGCGGCCTCGGTCAGCGGCCGTTTCGACGAACAGAGTTTCGAGGTCCGCCGTGCCGAGGTGAAGGCCGCCTATTCCGGCCTGCCTGTGTCGCTGAGCGCCAAATACGCCTTCATCCAGGCCCAGCCGCTGTACGGTTTCACGGAAGACCGTCACGAAGTCACACTTGGTGCATCCACGCATCTGGCCGAAAACTGGCGCGTCTTCGGCACAGGAACCTACGACCTGCAGCAAAGCCTGCTGGTCAAGGACGGTGTCGGCTTCGCCTACAACGATTCCTGCTTCACTTATCTGATGACCTACTCGCAGTCGCGCGATCTGAACACCAGGGAGGTGTCGCAGACCATCGGCTTCAATCTGTCGTTCCGCAC
>NZ_RZQY01000047.1:0-17988 GCF_003998575.1 Mesorhizobium sp. M7A.F.Ca.CA.001.10.2.1
TCTGGAAACCGTGCGCACAGCCATGTGCGCACGACGGGAAGGAAATGCACATGCTGATGCCCGTCGACGAAATCGGGGCGGCGGCCAAGCGCCTCGACGAAGCGGCTGTACTGGGCGTCAAGCTCGGCATGGACATGGCGGGCGCCGATGCGGCCGCGCAGAACAGGCAAGGCCAGTGCGCGGAGCGGTGGCAGCCGGCCTTCCGGCGCCAGGGCCGACCGGCCGGTGACGGCCAACTGGTCGGTCAAGGTGAGGTGCAGCCCAACCGCAGCCCGGCCGCACAGCGGTTTTATGCGCTCTGCCTCCTTTGCCCACTCGGGAAAGCCGGTCATGCAGCTGGTGCCGGTCAGGCGCCCCCGATCGAGAAGATCGAGAATCCCGGCGGAAACGCCAGGCGCCAGGCCGTAATCGTCGGCGATCAGGCGAATGCGCCGCGTCATCTGTTCGAAGAGCCCGGCTCCGGCCGGTCGGCGGAGGCATCGCTGCGCACGACATCGCGCACGAGATAGACCGGCCGATCCTTGCTCTCGCTGAGCGTCACCCAGACATATTCGCCGATCAGGCCAAGCAGGGTCAGGTTGAGGCCGCCGAGCAGAACGACGGCAACCAGCAGGCTGGGGTAGCCCGGAACGGCAATGCCGTAGAAGATCACCTCGAAGAACACCTTTGCACCATAGAGCGCGCCGGCCAACGCCGCGAGCAGCCCGCTAAGACTGATCAGGCGCAGCGGAATGACGGAGAACGAGGTGAACCCTTCGAGCGAGAAGGCGATCAGGTTGAGCCGGCTCCATTTCGATGTGCCACTGGCGCGGCCTTCCGGCGAATAGGGCAATGCTTTCTGGCGAAAGCCCGCCCAGGCAAACAGGCCCTTGTTGAAGCGACGCTTGTCACGCAGGCTGGTCAGTGCGCGCGCCACGGCGCCGCGCATGACGCGAAAGTCGCCGGCATTTTCAGGAATGTCGAAACGCTGGCTGCTGTTGATCAGGCTGTAGAAAAGCCGTGCAAGCTGGCTGCGCCGCCAACTCGCCTCGCGGCGGTCGTTCTGGGCATAGACGACGTCGATGTCGGGATGGTTCACCAGCTCGGCGATCAGCTTCAGGCTGATGTCCAGGGAATGCTGGAGGTCGGCGTCCATGATCAGCACCATGTCGCCGCGCGACTGGTCGAGGCCGGCGAGCACAGCGACTTCCTTGCCGAAATTGCGGCTGAGGCGGACGATCTCCCACGATCCCGTCAGCGCCTGCGAAAATCGTCCGGCGCCGTCGTCACGGCTGCCGTCATCGACCAGGATCTTGTGCACGGTCATGCCGAAGCGCTGTGCCACGGCCGCTTCGAGCTCGCCGAGCAGGCGCGCGAAGGCCGATGCCGAAGCCGCCTCGTTGAAGAATGGCGCAACGATATCGAGGCTCTGTCGCAACTCAGCCATTCGCGACTCCCGCATTCACCACCTTTTCCCGTGCCTTGGCCCAGAACCACCAGATCAGCGAACCGGCGATGAAAGTGACGGCCACCGGCCGGAACCAGGGGAAGAGGAAATCGTGCACATGGCGCTCGACGCCGCTCAGCCCGGTCACGAACAGCGTCATCGACAGCACCGAGGCGAGGACGCCGCCTCGTTCTTCGCGCCACAACAGGGCGATGGCAAGACCGGCTGGTACCGCGATCATGGCAAAGGTGTTGGGCTCGACGCGCGGGTTGAAGACGCACATGTAGAAAGTGGCCGTCAGGAAGATCGCCAGCGCTGCCTTTCCCCCTTCGAGCCTGCGGTCGAACCAGATGACGGCTGAAAGCGTAAGGAGGGCCATGACCATGCGCACGATCGTTGCGCCGAATTCCGGTATCGGCAGCCCTATCGTGGTGAACGGTGCCGTGAAATCGGTGGACACGAAATGGCTGGTATTGTCGACGGCCATGGAGGTCAACATCTGGGCGAAGACACGATACTGATCGTTGAGATAGCCGGCGGGAGCAAAAGCGTAAGGCAGTGCGAGCACGAACAGCACCGCCAGCACCAGCACCGGTATCAACCGAAGCCGAAGGGCTCCTACCAACAACAGCATTATGATCGCGGTCGGCTTGGCGATGATGGCAAGCGAAGCCCAGAAGAACGTCTCCGCCCGTCGCCCTTCCAGCGCCGACAATGTGAGAAGCCAGCAAGCGGCGGTCAAAAGGATCGTCGCCTGACCGTTGCGGATCGCGCCGAGCGCCATCGGCAAAGCGAGGAAGAGGCCGAAAGAAAGCAGCCACATCAACTCGCCACCACCGAGCTTGCGCACCTGCCGCATCGCGGCATAGGTCAGCACCGCAAACCCGAGGGAGTGCCACACCACGCCGCCCAGATGCGGACCGAGCTTGACTATCGGAGTGTAGAGCGCGGCAAAGGCCGGCGCGTAGAGATACCCCATCTCGGATTGGGTGTCGTAGAGCGGCAGACCGGCCAGAAGCGCCTCGCTGCCGTCTATATAGGCCTTCCATACCGTCCGCGTGTACGGCGACCGCAGGACCATGGCAAGAACGACCAGGAACGCTCCGATCCACAGGCCAAACCCCAAACGGTCGAAAACCGGCTTGGAAATCGTCATCAAGGCACCCCACACAATCCCGGAACAAGCTCGGTCCAGCCTGTCCCGGCATTCGATGGCGGCGGCATATCACGGACGCAGCGGCATGGCATAGGGGGCTTGATGGACGCGGGTATCGGCCTGACGGTCCCGAGGCGGCGGATAACCGGCGATCTCTGACGCAAAGCACTCCGAGGCCCCCTCGCGTCCAAGCTTCTCGAACCTTTCGAATTGGCCTAAGGCCGGATGAACACCTTGCCGTTCGGCTTGGCCAGTTCCGCCGGCACCCGCGTCATGGCCTCGGCAAGCGGCACCACCGCTGTCACGTCGGTCGACCAGCGCCCGTCGGAAAAACGCTTCTGCGCTTCCAGGATCGCCGGGCCGCGGCGATCCTGGAACTGGCGCATCCACTCGCTCAGCCAAAAACCTTCGATACGCTTGTGCTGGAAGATCAGTTGGCCGGGCTCGCGGATAACAGTGGCTTCGGGATCGAGCTTCCCGTAGATGATCCAGCGCGACCGCTTCGGCATAATGTCGAAGATGGCGGAAGCCAGCGGCCCGGTCACCGCGTCGAGAAAGATGCGCGGCTGCTCAGCCTTCACCACCTCGCGTAGCGCCGCCTTGAAATCCGGCGCCTTTTCGTTGAGGACGTGCGCCGCGCCGAGCGCTTTCAGCGCCGCGATCTGGTCGTCGCGGCGCACGGTGACGATCGGCCGGAAGCCCTCTCCGTTGGCCAGGCCAATGATCAGCTTGCAGAGCTGGCTGGCGCCGGCGGTCATCATAAAGGCCTTTCCGCCTTCCTTCTTGACGACGTCGAACATGGCGAGCGCGGTGAGCGGGTTGACGATCATCGCCGCGCCATCCTCGTCGCGAACGGTGTCGAGCAGCGGGATGCAAACATCGGCCTCGGCTACGGCATAGTCGGCCCAAGAGCCCCAATTGGTGACGCCCGTGGCAAAAGCGACACGCTTGCCGATCAGGCCTTTTGGATAGGGTTCGTCCCCGCTGGCGACGACAATGCCGACGCCCTCGAAGCCCGCCGGCTGTCCCTTGGCGCGCGGCTGGCCGTACTGGCCCTTGACGAAGGCGATGTCGGAGGGGTTGATCGAGGCGAGGTTGACCTTGATCAACACCTGCGTCGGTCCGGGTGTCGGCACCGCGATGTTGCCCGGCTCGAGATACGGCTCCATCGCCTCCAGCACACTGCCGCTCGGCGTCCTGGTGTAGCCGTCGCCGACCAGCAGCAGCGCCTTCATTTCGGAGGGGACGGCCATTGGAACACTCCGTGCTTGGGCTGTCGGCATCGCCGGATGACGATGCCGGCGCTCAGACCTTTTCCTGCGTGTATTTCTTCAGCTCGGTGCGCGCCACCTGACGGCGATGCACGGCGTCCGGCCCGTCGGCAAGGCGCAAGGTCCGCAGATGCGTCCACGACCGCGCCAGCGGCGTGTCCTGGCTGATGCCTTGCGCGCCGAACATCTGCACGGCCTCGTCGGTGACCTTGAGCGCGACGCGGGGTGCCACCACCTTGATCTGGCTGATCCAGGGGGCCGCGGCGCGGGCGTCGCCCTGGTCGATCATCCACGCCGCCTTGAGGCAGAGCAGCCGGGCCATTTCGATCTCCATGCGGCATTCGGCGATGATGTCGAAATTGGCGCCGAGCTTTGCCAGCTTCTGGCTGAAGGCCTCGCGGCGCAAGGAACGCTGGCACAGCATCTCGAGCGCCATCTCGGCCTGTCCGATGGCGCGCATGCAGTGATGGATGCGGCCGGGGCCGAGCCGCCCTTGCGCGATCTCGAACCCCCTGCCTTCGCCGAGGATCAGGTTCGACGCCGGTACCCGCACATTGTCGAAGCGAAGATGCATGTGGCCGTGCGGCGCGTCGTCATCGCCATAAACCTGCATTGCCCGCACCTTGGTCACGCCTTTTGTGTCCGATGGCACCAGGATCATCGAATGACGGCGGTGCTGCGGCTCGTCATCGCCGCCGGTCCTGACCATGACGATGTAGATGGCGCAGCGCGGATCGCCTGCGCCCGAAGCCCACCATTTCTCGCCGTTGAGCACATAGTCGTCGCCCTGACGTTCGCAGCGCATGGCAATGTTGGTGGCATCGGACGAAGCGACATCCGGCTCGGTCATCAGATAGGCCGAGCGGATCTTGCCGTCGAGCAGTGGCTCGAGCCATGCTTTCTTGAGGTCGGCCGAGCCGTACCGCTCCAGCACCTCCATGTTGCCGGTGTCGGGCGCCGAGCAGTTGAAGGTCTCGGCGCCGAGATGCGCCTTGCCCATCTCTTCGGCCAGATAGGCATATTCGACGGTGGAAAGGCCGTAGCCGCGTTCCGAGCCGGTCAGCCAGAAGTTCCACAGGCCGCGCTCTCGTGCGGTCTTTTTCAGCCCTTCGAGGATCTCGCTCTGGCGCGCACTGTAGACCCAGCGGTTGCCTGTCTTGCCCACTTCGCTGAGGAATTCATGGTCGAGCGGCATGATCTCGTCGCGCACCATGGCCGCGACGCGCGCGTGGATCGGCTTCAGCCGCTCGGTCATGCCGAGATTCATCTCCGTCATCGGTCGCTAACCCTTCATGCATGCCAGGCATTTTGTCAGTGGCAAGGATGACCGTACTTCGGATAGCCTTGTCAACGCGAACTGTTTGCCCGCATGCCGAGCGCGGAGGATTGTGATGAGCTATCTGGACGAGCTGTTTTCGGTGGCCGGCAAGACAGCGCTGGTGACGGGTGCCGCGACCGGCATCGGCCGCATGGCGGCGACCGGGCTGGTCAGGGCCGGCGCCAGCGTGATGATCGCGTCGCGCAAGGGCGAGGATTGCATCAAGGTCGCCGAAGAGTTGAACGAGCTTGGCGCATCCGGCCGGGCCGAAGGCTTCGCCGGCGATGTCTCCAGCGAAACCGGCATTGCCGCACTCGTCGCCGAGGTCAAAGCCCGGACCGGGAAATTGCATATTCTGGTCAACAATGCCGGCGTCTCCTGGGGCGCGCCGCTGGAAAGCTTCCCCTATTCGGCATGGGCCAAGGTGTTTGGCGTCAACGTCACCGCGATCTTCCATCTAACCCGCGAATTGCTGCCGCTGCTCGATGCCGCCGCCAGGGACGCCGATCCGGCCAGGGTGATCAATCTCGGTTCGGTGATGGGCACGCAGCCGCTGGCCGACGACGCCTATTCCTACACCGCGTCCAAGGCAGCCGTGCATCATCTGACCCGCACCCTTGCGCTCGAGTTCGCTGGCCGCCGCATCACCGTCAATGCCTTCGCTCCCGGCCCCTTCCAGAGCCGGATGACGGCATTCGCCACCAGTACGGATGAGCAGGCCAGGCACGTCGGCAGCCATGTTCCGATCGGCCGTATCGGCGCGCCGGATGACATTGCCGGCGCAACGCTCTATTTGTGCAGCCGTGCAGGCAGCTATGTCACCGGCGCCATCCTGCCGATAGACGGCGGACAGTCGGTGCAGCATGGGCTGACCTTGTTCAAGGAATGACATTTTCCGGCCACAGAAGCCGGGGGTGAACTGGAGGACATGAGCGTGGAACCGATCAGTCTCGATGTGCTTCTGGCCAGTGTCGGCAAGGAGGTTGGCGTGTCGCCATGGCGGGCTGTCACGCAACGCATGATCGACCAGTTCGCCGACGCCACCGACGACCACCAGTTCATCCACTGTGATCCGGAGCGGGCCATGCGCGAAACGCCGTTCGGCGGCACCATCGCGCACGGCTTCCTGTCGCTGTCGCTGTTGTCGGCGATGACCTTCGAGACCATGCCGCCGCTGGAAAACGGCAAGATGGGCGTCAACCACGGCTTCGATTCGCTGCGCTTCCTGGCGCCGGTGAAGACCGGCGCGCGCATCCGCACGCGTTTCGTGCTGGCCGATGTCAAGGTTCGGCCGTCGGGCTGGGTGCAGACCGCGCATGACGTGACGATCGAGATCGAGGGTTCGAAGAAGCCGGCACTGACCGCGCGCTGGCTGACGCTGACCTTGATCGAACGCCAGCCCGAGACGGCATGAGTGATCCCGTTCTCGACCAGGCAGCGCTTGCGCCTTATCTCGAGGCGAACATACCGGGCTTTTCCGGACTTGCGGCAGTCGAGAAGTTCAAATCCGGCCAATCGAACCCGACCTACCTTTTGACGGCGGCAAGCGGCCGTTACGTGCTGCGCGCCAAGCCGCCGGGGCAATTGCTGAAATCGGCGCATCAGGTCGACCGCGAATTCAGGGTGATGAGCGCGCTTGCCGGCACCGCCGTGCCCGTGCCTGCCATGCTGCATCTGTCGGCGGAAGACTCGCCCATCGGCCGCATGTTCTACGTGATGGATTTCCTCGACGGCCGCATTTTCTGGGATCCGGCCCTGCCGGAGGCAGGCGACAACGAAGAACGCGCCGCCATATATGATGCCATGAACGAAACCCTCGCGGCGCTGCACGAGATCGATGTCGGGACAGTGGGGCTCGGCGATTTCGGGCGGCCGGGAAATTATTTCGAGCGCCAGCTGGCGCGCTGGACCAGCCAGTACCGCGCCTCGGAGACTGACGCAGTCGCCGACATGGACCGGCTGATTGCCTGGTTGGAAACGCGTATGCCCGCCGATGACGGCCGGATCTCGTTGGTGCATGGCGACTACCGGCTGGACAATCTGATCTTCGCGCCGGACCGGCCGAAGGTGCTGGCGGTGCTCGACTGGGAATTGTCGACATCAGGCCACCCCTTCGCCGATATCGCCTATCAATGCATGCAATGGCGGCTGCCGCACGCTTCCGGCTTTCGCGGCCTGGGCGGTGTCGACCGTTCCGCACTCGGCCTGCCCTCCGAGGAGGACTACGTCGCCGCCTACTGCCGGCGGCGCGGGCTCACCGGTATCGGCAACTGGACGTTCTACCTCGCCTTTTCCTTCTTCCGGCTGGCCGCGATTTGCCAGGGCGTCTACAAGCGGGCGCTGGACGGCAACGCCTCCAATCCGGAAAAGGCCCGGACCTATGGCGAGGCGGTAAAGCTGCTTTCGCGCCTTGCCGCGAAGCTGATCGACAAGGAGGCGTGATGGGCCGCTTTGACGGAGCAAAGGTGCTGATCACGGGTGCCGCCAACCTCGACAAGCGTCGGCACGATCCGAAGCATACCGCTTGGGAACTTCCCGTGCCCTTGTCCGTTTCCGTACAGCGTATATAATTTAGCCAGCCACCAACCAACCAAAGGCACCAGATCTTGCCGCAGAGCGTCCAGACACGCCGCGAGAAGCAAAAGGCCGAACTGCGCTCCGAACTTGTCGAGGCCGCGCACAAGCTCGTCCAGGAAGAAGGCTATGAAGGCCTGACCATCCGCAAATTGGCCAAGCGGGTCGGCTACGCCCCGATGTCTGTCTATTCCTACTTCGCCGACAAGCAGGACATCCTGTTCGCTCTGGCCGAGGATGCGTTCGAGACGCTGGCCCGCCGCATCGAGGAGCATCCATCCGATGATCCGATCGAGGCCTTGCAGGCGGTGATGACCGAATATGCCGCTTTCGGACTCGGCAATCCCAACGAATACCGCACCGTGTTCATGACCGAAAAGACCAAGCTGCCGGAAGGCTACAATGAAATGGAGGAGAGCAACCCTGCTATGAAGGTGCTGATCAGCAGGGTCGAGGCCTGCGTCGCCGCCGGCAAATTGCAGGGCGATCCGCGCGCCATCGCCACCATGCTGTGGGCGGTCGGCCACGGCACGATCTCGCTGCTCATCACCTTTCCGTTCTACCCCTTCGGCGATCCGCAGGCCTTCGTGAAGCGGATGTGCGATTTCACGCTCGCCACGCTCAGCACGCAAAACGTCCCGCCGCTGACCGAGACACCGGTCAACTGCTGAACGCCGTTTCCTGGTTTTGTGTATTCCCCTCCAGACCTGGGGGTTCTTGGTTAACAAAAATTTATTGTACGCGTACGGTTTTCCTTGAACTTCGCGATCGACGGGCGTATATGTACAGCGTATCGTACATGTACGAGAGAAATTCACCCGTCGGTACGAATTGAATTCGACCCGGAAACCGGAGACTGACAATGAAAAAGACACTCCTCACCCTCGCCGCCGTGCTGGCACTTTCGGGCTCGGCCTTCGCCGCCAACACCACCCATCCCGTCAAGCATGCGCCGGTGGCGGCCTGCGTTGACACCAGGACCAACGTGAAGCTCGATTGCGCTTCGACCGGTTCGGTCGAGAAGAAGGGTGCCACGCAAAATACCGCTGAAGGCAAGGGCCCGCGGCTCGGCATCAGCATCAATCCGTGGATTGTACCAAGCGCATTTTGACATCAGCAAAGATCGCGTCTGGCCGGCACAAGCCGGCCAGCTTCAGCCGACCGAAACCGGCAGCTTCGCCGCTGAACTCTCGAAGGCCGCGTCGATCAGCTTTTGCATGTCCGCGGCACGCCGGAACGACGGATCGCCATTCCGGCCTGTATCCAGCGCATCGGCAAAGCGTCGCGCATTGCGCTTGACACTGGGCAGCGCCAAGATCTGCCAGCGCTGAAGATCGACATCGCCGCCGAGACAGGCCGACAGGTTCGATGCCTTGCCGTCGGTTTCGACCCTGATGGCGCCCTTGGTGCCGTGCAGGGCCAGCGACAGATCGTTGGCGTGGCCGGTCATGTAGCGGCTCGCCACGATCGTAGCGAGCGCACCGGAACTGAGCCGCGCCGTCATTGCCACGCTGTCATTGGCGTCCAGCACATAGTCGCCGATGCGCTCGCCCTCGGCCTTCGGAAACGTCACCAGATCGGCATGCAGGCTGACGATATCCTGGCCGGCGCCATAGGTGGCGAAGTCCAGGATATGGATGCCGACATCGCCCAGCACACCGGTCGAACCGTGCCGGCTCGACAAGCGCCAGAGCCATTTGTCCTCGACCCGCCAGTCGCCCCACGACTGGCTGACCAGCCAGCTTTGCCGGTAGCTTGCCTCGACATGGCGCAACACGCCGATCTCGCCGGCCAGCACCATGCGCCGCGCTTCATGGATCGCCGGTGAGTTGCGATAGGTCAGGTTGACCATGTTGACCACCCCTGCAGCCTCGGCCGCTTCGGTCATATCAAGCGCGTCGGCGTGGTTCGGCGCCAGCGGCTTTTCGCAAAACACATGCTTTCCCTGGGCAAGCAGCGCCAGCGTCGTTGCCATATGCGCACCATCCGGCGTCGCGTTGATGGCGGCATCGAACTGACCGCAGGCGATCGCCGCCTCCAGGCTCTCGAAAGATTCGCCGATCTTGCTGACGGCGGCAAACGCCGCCGCGCGGCCAGGCACCTGATCGACGCAAGCGACGATGCTGCAGCCGGGAATCCCGGCAAACTCATCGACATGATGTCCGGCGATGCCGCCGGTGCCGAGCAGAAGAATTCGATGCATCAGTTCAGGCCCCCAGCCACCTCACACCCCAATCAGCTCAGGCCCGAATCAACTCAGGCCCTTGTCGCCGTCGGCATGCAGGCGCAGCCCCTTCTGCACGATCTTCTCCTTGGCCGCATCCGTCGGCACGTTCGACGCATTGGTGATGCCGGACCATGCCGGCGCCGGGTTGTGCGCCCAGTGCACGGCGTTGCGCAGCACCTGCTGCACGCCCTCATTGTGATAGATCGGATAGGTCTCGTGGCCGGGCGAGAAGTAGAAGATCCGTCCCGCGCCGCGCTGGTAGGTCAGCCCGGACCGGAACACCTCGCCACCCTCGTACCAGGAGACGAACACCGTCTCCAGCGGCTCCGGCACGGCGAAGGGCTCGCCATACATTTCGGTCTCGCCGATCTCCAGGCACTCGCCGATGCCTTGCGCGATCGGGTGGCCGCGGTTGATCGCCCAGACGCGCTCGCGCTCGCCCGCCTCGCGCCATTTCAGCGAACAGGGCGTGCCCATCAGCCGCTTGAATATCTTCGAGTAGTGGCCGGAATGAAGCACGATCAAGCCCATCCCTTCCCACACCCGCTTCTGCACCCGCTCGACGATCTCGTCCTTGACCTCGCCATGCGCCGCGTGGCCCCACCACAAAAGCACGTCGGTGGCCGCCAGGCGCTTTTCGCTCAGGCCGTGCTCGGGCTCCTGCAAGGTGGCGGTGGTCGCCTCGATGCCCTTGTCCTGGTTGAGGGCGGCGGCAATGGTGCCATGCATGCCCAAGGGATAGAGGTCGCGCACGGCTTCATTGGTCTGCTCGTGGACATTCTCGCCCCAAACGATCGCTTTTGTCGGCATTTTCATCTCCCAAAGCGCTTTAAATAGCATGTCAAAAGGGATTGAGAAGGTGCCGATGCCGCCTGGCCCGATGGAATACTACGTCTTGCGCTTCTTGCGCCCCGGCACGGTCTTGGCCGTGCCCGGTTTCGCCGGGGCGCCGGGGATGGCGGTTCCGGTAATGGATATCGGATCGCTGGCCGGGAACGTGTCTTCGAGGCCTTCCTCGAGTTCCTCTTCGGCGCTCGGGGCTTCATGTCGCTCATGTTCGAGCGAGCGGACGGCCGATGTCTTTATGACCGGCGACTTCGGTGCGGAATTCGACGGCATCGGCATTCTCCCTCGGCGTGCGGATGCAGAACGAGCGTGCCCTGCAAAACGTTCCGAGTTCAGACCGCAGCGTCGCGCGATCCCTCGGACAGGAAAGTAAAGACATAGTCCGAGAAGGAACGCCAGCATTCGACCCGGAAGGCATCGGCGGCTGTGCGCAGCAGCACGATCTCGGTCTTGCCCAGGATGGTGCGCGACGCTGCGCCCACCGGGAAGGCGTCGAGCGACAGGTCCTGCGGGCAGCCAGCATTGATCGTCGCCGCTGCCCCAGGGCCCGTCACCGATATCGCGATGTTGCGATGCGAGACGCCGACCGCCGAATGCAGCGCGGATACTTTGGCGCAATCGGCGAGCGGATCGTTGCCGGCCTCATCGATCACAAGCCATTCGTCGGGACCGAGCCACAAGACGGTGCGCCCGCCCTTCGCGGCAGAGGTTTTCGGCTTGTTCGGCAAGGTCACGCCGAGCGCCTTCGAAAGCGCTGCGGCCGAAGCCTCCGGCGCACGCAGTGAAACGCGCTCGGCCGACGGCAGCACCTCGACCTTGACGGCGGCGGCAGTGGTGCTGCGCCCAGCCAGCGCCGGACGGCGTTCGACCGAAGGCGATGCGGCCGGAGCCGTCTTCCTTGCAGCGGCCTTAGCCATTGAGGCGCCCTCCCGTCTCGTCGAAGAATACCATGCCGGTAACCTCCACTTCGATCACCCCATTCGGCATCGGCACATAGAGGGTCTCGCCCATCCGGTCGCGGCCGCCGGCGACCAGCGCCAATGCGATCGAGCGGCCGCAATTTTCCGACCAATAGCTCGAGCTGACATGGCCGATCATCTTCATCGGGATCGCCTGCTTGGGATCCTCGACGACCTGCGCGCCTTCTTCCAGCACCACTTTGGGGTCCCTGGTCTTGAGGCCGACCAGCTGCTTGCGGCCCTTGGCGACCAGATCCGGCCGCGTCAGGCCGCGGATGCCGACGAAATCGGTCTTCTTCTTGCCGACCGCCCAGTCGAGCCCGGCGTCGTTCGGCGTTACCGTGCCATCCGTGTCCTGGCCGACGATGATGTAGCCTTTTTCGGCGCGCAGCACGTGCATCGCCTCGGTGCCGTAGGCGGCCGCACCATGCTTCTGGCCCTCGGCCCACAGGGCTTCCCAGACCGCCTGGCCATAGTCGGCCGGCACATTGACCTCGAAGCCGCGCTCGCCGGTGAACGACATGCGAAACAACCGCGTCGGCACGCCGCAGATCTTGCCTTCACGCACCGACATATGCGGCAGCGCCTCGTCGGACATGTCGATGCCTTCGACCAAGGGCTCTATGATCTTCCGCGCGCTCGGCCCTTGCACGGCGATGACAGCCCACTGCTCGGTGATCGAGGTCAGCCAGACATTGAGATGCGGGAACTCGGTCTGGAGATAATCCTCCATGTGGTTCATGACGCGCGGCGCGCCGCCGGTCGTCGTCGTCACGTGGAAACGGTCGGGGGCCAGCCTGCCGACGACGCCGTCGTCATAGATGAAGCCGTCCTCGCGCAGCATGATGCCGTAGCGGCAGCGGCCGGGTTCCAGCTTCTCCCATGGGTTGGTGTAGAGCAGTTCCATGAACTTGGCCGCATCCGGCCC
The DNA here is from genome assembly GCF_003998575.1 of Mesorhizobium sp. M7A.F.Ca.CA.001.10.2.1. Lineage (NCBI taxonomy): Bacteria > Pseudomonadati > Pseudomonadota > Alphaproteobacteria > Hyphomicrobiales > Phyllobacteriaceae > Mesorhizobium > Mesorhizobium sp. M7A.F.Ca.CA.001.10.2.1. The sequence goes on from NZ_RZQY01000047.1 coordinate 12,706, forward strand.
AACCACCTCGATCTTGCCCAGCGTAGAGGCATCGAACAGGCCCGCCGTCTTGCGCACCGCGACGCATTCGCGGTCGACCGCGGCATGCATGTCCTCGCCCGCCTTGGGGAAATACCAGGCGCGCTTCCACTGGCCGACATCCTCGAACACGGCACCTTGCGCCTCGGCCCAGGGATGGATCGCGGTTCTGCGCGTCGGGTCGAACAGCGGACCGCGCGCATGGCTGACGATCGCGCCGAAGGTGACCGGCGTATAGGGCGCACGGAACGTGGTCAGGCCGACCTCCGGGATCGGCTTTCCCAGCGTCTCGGCGGCAATCGCCAGGCCGTGCATGTTGGAGGTCTTGCCCTGGTCGGTCGCCATGCCGTTGGTGGTGAAGCGCTTGACGTGCTCGATCGAGCGCATGCCTTCGTGCACCGCCTGGCGGATATCCTTGGCGGTGACGTCGTTCTGGAAATCGACAAACGCCTTCACAGTCGTGTCCGGCCCGGCGCCGGGCGCCGCGCCCAACATACCGCGCGACCAGCTCTCCGACGCATCGACCTTCGGCTTACTGCTCTTGGCGGCTTTGGCGCCGGCATCTTTCGCCGCCTTGGCGCCCGCCGCATAGGCCTCGTCCACCGTCGCCGACAGCCCGTCGGTGCCGTTGCAGGCGCCCACCGAGACGCAGTCCTGCGCATAGGTGCCCGGCACGAAGCGCTTGGTCTCGTCGTTGAAGGCGACCTTTCCGCGCGACTGCGAGAACAGATGCACCGACGGCGTCCAGCCGGCCGACATCAGGATCGCATCGACCGCGATGGTGCGTTCGCCGCCGCCATTCTTCGGCTGCACGGTCATCGACGACACCCTGAGCTTACCGCCAGCGCGGATCACCGCGCGGCCGAAATTGATCTCGATGCCGAGCGCCCTCGCCTCGTCGATCACCGGTCCGGTCGGATTTTCGCGCAGATCGACGATCGCCGCCACGTTGACGCCGGCCTTCTTCAGGTCGATCGCCGCCGCGTAAGCAGAATCATTGGCGGTGTAGACGCCGACATTCCTGCCGACCGCGACGCCATAGTGGTTGAGATAGGTGCGCGCGGCACCCGCCAGCATGATGCCCGGCCGGTCATTGTCGGCAAACACCATGTGGCGCTCGATCGCGCCCGAGGCCAGCACCACGCGCTTGGCCCGGACCTGCCACAGCCGCTCGCGCGCCAGATCGTGGCCGGGGGTCCTCAGATGCTCGCTGACACGCTCGACCAGCCCCACAAAATTCTGCGCATAGTAGCCGAACGCCGTCGTTCGCGACAGCACGCGGACATTGTCCATTGCGGCGAGCTTCGCCACGGCAGCTTGCGCCCAGGCAAAACCGTCCTGGCCGTCGATTTTCGCGCCGCTCTCGAAACGCAGGCTGCCGCCGAACTCGGCCTGCTCGTCGGCGAGGATGACGCGCACGCCGGTCTCGGCCGACGCAAGCGCTGCCGCGATGCCTGCCGCACCGCCGCCCAGCACCAGCACGTCGCAATGCGCGTAGCGCGATGAATAATGGTCGGGGTCCGGCTGGTCCGGGGAAACGCCAAGACCGGCCGCGGCGCGGATCTTTGGCTCGTAGAGCCTCTTCCACGCCGCTTTCGGCCACATGAAGGTCTTGTAGTAGAAGCCGGCCGAAAGCAGCGGTGAGGCGATATCGCTGACCGCACCGAGGTCGAAGGACAGTGACGGCCAGCGGTTCTGCGACTGCGCATCAAGCCCGTCATAGAGCTCCTGCACGGTCGCCCGCACGTTCGGCGTCTTGCGTGCCGCGTCGCGCTTGATTTCGACCAGGGCGTTCGGCTCCTCGGCGCCCGCCGACAGGATGCCGCGCGGACGGTGGTACTTGAACGAACGGCCGACGAGATGGACGCCATTGGCGAGCAGCGCCGAGGCCAGCGTGTCGCCCTCGATGCCGGCATAGGACCGGCCATCGAAGCTGAACCGCGCGGTCTTGGCTTGGCTGAAGCGGCCAGCGCCGGGAATGCGGAACGCGCCGCTCATTTGGCAACTCCCGGGAGCTTCGACGGCTTCCGCTCGCCGGCCTTGTAGGTCATGACGAATTTGTCGGTGACGGTGTCGCGTACGGCATTGAAGAAGCGCGCACAGCCATGCATGTGCCGCCAGCGCTCATAAATGATGCCCTTGGGGTTGGAGCGGATGAAGAAGAACTTTTCAAAATCGTCGTCGCTCTCGCCGGCCATATTGGCCGAGCGCGCGATGTGCGCCTCGCCGGCGTTGCGGAACTCGAGTTCCGGACGCTCTTCCTCGCAATAGGGGCAGCGGATGAGAAGCATTTGGTTCGTTCCTACAATTCGCCGTGGCCGACGCGGGCGCCCGCCGGTTGATCGCAAAGCTTCTGTCCCAGGGTCGCGAACGGTGCGACGAGCCGGATGCGCTCTTCCACGCTTGCAGCGGGACGAAACAGATCGCGGGACGCCATGTTGCCGAGGGTGAGCTGCATCGGATCGGTTGTGACGATGACTTGACGCGGCTGGAATGTCTCGTCTTCTTCGAGCCCTTCGGGTCGTCCCTCGAAGAACATCACCACCCTCTGGCCGCCGCTCCAGACGCAGGCCAACGTGCCGTCATCGACCGAAAACGGCCAGCCGGCTTCGTTGCCGGCACGGCTGATCGGCTGCGTGCGCACTTCATCCGGCGAGGGAAAATGGAACATGCCCCGTTCTCCCGCCAGCACTTGCTCCCCCGCCAGCATCAGCGGCATCGCGACAGCCATCTCAGCCATCATCAGTGCGCCACCGCCGCCGCCGCCGCCTCGTCGATGAGCCGTCCGGTGCGGAAGCGTTCGATGGTGAAGGGCGCGTTGATCGGATGCGGATCGTCTTTGGCGATGGTGTGGGCAAAGACATGGCCCGAACCCGGCGTTGCCTTGAAGCCGCCCGTGCCCCAGCCGCAATTGACATAGAGGCCCGGCACCGGCGTCTTGGCCAGGATCGGCGAGCGGTCGGGCGTGACGTCGACAATGCCGCCCCACGAGCGCAGCATCTTCATGCGCGTGAAGATCGGGAACATCTCGCAGATGGCGTCGAGCGTATGTTGCAATATGTGCAAGCCGCCGGTCTGCGAATAGGAGACATACTGGTCGGTGCCGGCGCCGATCACCAGCTCGCCCTTGTCGGACTGCGAGATATAGGCGTGCACCGTGTTCGACATCACCACGCAGGGCACCACCGGCTTGACCGGTTCCGACACCAGCGCCTGCAGCGGATAACTTTCCAGCGGCATGCGCACGCCTGCCATGTTCATGATGACGGAGGAATGGCCGGCGGCAACGACGCCGACCTTCTTGGCGCCGATGAAGCCGCGCGTCGTGTCGACGCCCATAACAGCGCCATTTGGCGCCCGCTTGACCCCGGTCACCTCGCAATTCTGGATGATGTGGACGCCGCGCGCCGAGGCGCCGCGCGCATAGCCCCAGGCAACCGCATCATGCCGCGCCGTGCCGCCGCGACGCTGCAGCGACGCACCGACCACCGGATAGCGCGCATCCCTGGAGGTGTTGAGCGGTGGGCAGAATTCCTTCGCCTGCTCCGGCGTCAGCCATTCATTGTCGATGCCGTTCAGCCGGTTGGCGTGCACGTGGCGCTTCAGCACCTGGACGTCGTGCACATTGTGGGCGAGCATCATGACGCCGCGCGCCGAATACATGACGTTGTAGTTGAGTTCCTGGCTCAAGCCATCCCACAGCTTCAGCGCATGGTCGTAGATGCCGGCGCTCTCGTCATAGAGATAGTTGGAACGGATGATGGTGGTGTTGCGGCCGGTGTTGCCGCCGCCGAGCCAGCCCTTTTCCAGCACCGCGACATTGGTGATGCCGTGCACGGTGGCGAGGTAATAGGCGGTGGCCAGGCCATGGCCGCCGGCGCCGACGATGATGACGTCGTATTCTTTCCTGGGCTCAGGCGAGGACCACTGTTCCTCCCAGCCCTTGTGACCGCGCATGGCTTCACGGGCGATGGCGAATACCGAATATTTCTTCAACGTCCCAACCTCGCCCCAAAAAGGCTTCGCGAATGGCGGCCGGCGTTCATTCGGTCCCGGCGCGCGAGGTGTATCACTAGCGAAACAGCGCTTCCACCCTTGCGCTGTTTGCGACGGCGCTTGCCGTTTTGCGCCGCGCCTTCAACGGCCGCCGTTTTGAGCTTCGCCTTTTGCTGGTTCAGACGAGACACGCTTCACGATGGACGGTCCGATTGCATAGGTCGGCCGCAAATAACCTTGGCGGCAATCGGCGGCGATTTTACGAATTTCCGCATCGTCCGACTGCTCCGCCATGGCCACGAAACGCTCGACGATCACCTCGCGCGGCCTGATAGCTACTGCCGCCGCAAAGCGCCGCAACACCGGATCCGCATGCTCAAGCAACTGTCGCAGGTCCTTGGAGCTCGGCATGAAATAGTGACCATAAGCATTGACCAGTGTCTTGAAAGCCGAGTCCGGACGCAGGGCGGCGGCATTTTCCACCGCAAGCTTTAGCTGCCAGCGCTCCGCAAGACAGATGAACTGGACCACCCTCCATCGAACGCCGGCATGTTCGTCATCCAGCCGCAGCATCACGCGGCCAAGAATGGCTCCATCGGCCGGCGTCGTGCATCCCAGAAGTGCCTCGATTGCGTCGAACCGGATGCCTGAGACCTGACTGTCGAGCAGATCGGCTATCTCTGCGACAACGCAATTCATCTTGTAACCTATCCGGGAACTGGCTTCAGCCGTCAAAAAAGCCGCGGCGGCCTGCGTATGAAGGTTGTCGGACGTCAGCAGCGGCCGAAGGTTTTCGAGCGGAAAGCCCTTATGAAATTCCGATTGGAGAGCGAACGTCAGCTTGCTGTTGCCCTCGAAGCCGGAGGCCAACAACTTGCTCATTATGTCTTGGGGGGTCATTGGAATGGGTGGCGCATCCACCCGCAAGGTTGAATGGCGTCTTGGTACCCCGGTGTCCATCCGACGTCAAGAAATCGTCGCCGATGGCTTCGCACGTATCGGGTGGCTCGCGTTGCCTCGATCTGCGACCAAGCATCCCAACTGCCAGTGAAGCCGGCCCAAATAACAAGGATGCAGAAATGTTCGCACTCGCCAACAAGGTCGCCATCGTCACCGGCGCCAGTTCCGGCATCGGACGCGCCACGGCAAAACTCTTTGCCGAGGAAGGCGCCAAGGTCATCGTTGCCGCCCGCCGCCAGGCCGAACTCGATGCGCTTGTCGCCGAAATCGCGGACGCCGACGGCATCGCCATCGCGCTTGCCGGCGATG
>NZ_RZQY01000480.1:0-4653 GCF_003998575.1 Mesorhizobium sp. M7A.F.Ca.CA.001.10.2.1
GACATAGCTAAGCGACGCATGGTCGGCCGAGCTTTGTGCCCCGTTTTTGGGCGCACCATCTGGCGATACAGCGTCCTCGCCAGCCGGTCGGCTGGGCGACAATCCGGATTTTTGCAACATGTCGGCTCCACGCGAATTCCGTAGATAAGCCACTGGCCGACCGCTGGTTCCACCCGCCGTCCGAAAAGCGCCTCGCGCCGATATCGCGGTGGCTGGCGCCTACAGAGCGCCTTGCAGCTTGATCGGCGGCGCGGACAAACGCCGCCGCGCCGCGAGCTTGAACCTGTAGCGCAGGCAGCGCCAAGCTTCTGAGCGCCGCTTCGGCGCGGCCGCGGCTACCGCCAGGAAGCGCGCCGCGGTGCCCAGGTCGCCGCGCGCATAGTGGACCCGGGCGATCTTGAGGGCGACAAGCCCTTCCCTGGCCTTGAGCGCCGACAACGGGATGTTGCAGTCGGTGAGTGTGCGCAGTTCCCGGCGCCAGTCCAGAAAGCGCCGCACCGGGTTGAGGGCAAAGCGGTCATCGGAACGTACCGGCGAAACCTCATAGACCATGACAGGTTGCGAGACCATGGCGAGCGATGCCTTGCTCATCAGCCGTGCCCAGAACAGCGTGTCCTCGTCATAGGCCATTCCGATGGGGAACCGCGTCTCGCCGATCAGGGTCCGCGATGCCAGAACGCTGCCCACGGCGACCGAACGTATATCGCCTTTCACATAGGCCGAGGCATTTGCCAGGCACGCAGCCTGATAGCCGTTCGGCATCTTGATCTGCCGGTCCTGGCCGTTCACCCGTCGCCGGTAGGCACCCACGATCATGTCGGCCTCCGGCCGCTCCTGAGCCTTGCGGAGCAGTGCGCGCAACCCGCCCCGCAGATGCAGGTCGTCGGCATCGATCAGGTAGACCCAGGAATAGACCGCTTCGGCCAGCGCCACATTGCGGGCACCGCCTGCATCGCGGCATTTGGCCGACAGCACGCGCAGCGGCAACGAGAGTTGTGCCGCGGCCTCCCGCGCGATGGTTGCCGTGCCATCGGTCGACGCATCGTCGACCAGCAATATCTCGCCGATGATCTCGGCCTCGCTGCGTAGCGATGCCAGCGTTGCAGCAATGGTCGCCGCCGCGTTACAGGCAGGAATGACGACGCTGATTGCTCTCAATTACAAAACCTCGCGCCATGCGCTTGAGGATACAACTACCGTCACCCCGAAACGAATACAGACTAGCGGCCGCATCGGTATTTGAGAAGCAGTCTTGTCCATCCCGAATTGCGGCGCAAATACCGCTGCGTGTACGACCTGCTTCAGGCTCTTTCGAGCACGACCGGAATGACGTCGACAGCTTGCTCGCCAACCTGTCCCCCCGTGGTCTTGAGCACGCCGACGATCGGCGCCACGTCCGAATAGTCGCGGCCGTGGCCGACGGTGATATGGTCGTTGCTGGCCCGCATGCCGTTGGTCGGATCGAATTCCTGCCAGCCCGCATCGCGCCCGCACCAGACCTTGACCCAGGCATGCATGGCATCGGCGCCTTCCAGCCGGGGCTTGCCCTTCGGCGGGATGGTGCGCAAGAAGCCGCTGACATAGCCGGCCGGAATACCGAGCCCGCGCAGGCCGGCGATCATGATGTGTGAAAAGTCCTGGCAAACGCCGCGCTTCAACTTGAAGGCATCACTGGCCCGGGTCCGCACCGTTGTCGCTTCGCCGTCATAGGTGAAATCGCGATGGATGCGATTGCACAGGCTCACGGCCGTGCCGGCGGCGGAGCCGGCGATGCTGTCGCGTGCGTAAGCGGTGATCGCATCGTCGATGCCGGCATGGGTGCTGGCCGTCAGGAAGTGGTGCGGTGCATCAGGTGCCAGAGACCGCATCGCGGCGAGTTCTTGCCTCAGCCGGGCGATATCGGGCGACACGTCGAGCCCGGGCTCGGGCCGAGACACCGACACGCGGGCGCTCATCCTGATGTCGAGCGCGTCATGCGCGTCGCGAAAGGCGATCGAGGTGACGTTGTTGCCGAAGAAATCGGAAAAGTCGGAACGTTCGTTGGGTGCCGGCGCAAAGGACAGGGATGCGGCGATGACACGCTGCACGCCTGATATCGTCGACGGCAGTACGCGCACCTGATGACGACCGCCGCCGGCCGCCGCAGCGTAATCGTAATGCAGATGAAGCCTGATGTCGTAGAGCATGTTCTATTTTTCTGCCTTTGCGCAGGTTCTTGTCGCAAAACCCGTGCGACACTTTTGCGGAACCTGCTTAGCCGAAATAGGCTTTGGCGAGGCTGTTGTAGAGGCCGCCGATTTCATAGGCGAGGTCGTCCAGCGCCTTTGCCGTCATATCCGAAGGCTCCTTGATGGCGATCTGGGTGTTGAGCTGCAGGATTTCCTTCGCCGCCGGCGACATTTGTCCCTCCCCGCCGAGCGACGGCAACAGGCCGATTTCGGCCTTCAGCCTTTCGAGCTGGAACAGGATGGAGCGCGGATTGAGCGGATCGAGCGCCAGCAGGTCGATCACCGTGCGCCGACCGGCCTGCACCGGATATTGGCGGCGATGGGTCATCACGCTGTCGCCGATTTCCAGCATCATGTCCAGCGCGCCGTCCGGCGCCTTGGCGCTGGTCAGCCGCGACAGCGTGCGGGAGATCTGGATACCGCGCTCCAGCCGGCGGCCGATCTCGAGGAAGCGCCAACCGGCGAAGCGGTACATGTTCTCGTGCAGCAGGCCGGAAAAGCCGGCGAGCTTGCGCAGGATGACCGTCATCGCCCGGGTCGCGTCGTCGCCGGGCGCGACCGTCGTTGCGAACTGATGGATGGTTTTCGACAGGTCCTTCAGCGCCAGCCAGCCATCGGGCGAGAAGCGGTCGCGGATCTGCCCGGCGCTGTAGACCGCACTATCCAGCGTGCCGATCAGCCCTGACGGGATCGCCGTCTCCACATCGATGCCGAAAGGTTCGAGATAATCCCTGATGTCGGCGAGCAGCGGCATATCCGGGTCGGAGGTTTCGGCGAGCCGCACATGGTAGGCGCGCAGGATGCGCACCGTGTCTTCCGAGCGCTCGATATAGCGGCCGAGCCAGGTCAGGTTCTCCGCCGCGCGACTGGGCAGGCTGCCGGGCCTGGTGCGGCTGAAACTGTCGCCTTCTTGCGGCAGCAGCGTCTCGCGCTCCACCGGTTTGTCGCTGACAACCCAGACATCCGCCGCCTGGCCGCCACGCTGCATGGCGATCGCCGTCGGGTCGAGCGACAGGCCGATTCGGGCAAAACCGCCCGGCATCACCGTCCAGCCCTCCGGCGTTCGCGCCAGGTAGACGCGCAGGCTGGCTGGCCGCGGCTCCAGCCAGCCGCCGACATAGACGGGCGTCGTCGAAAGCGTCACCGCTTCCTGGCCGACGAAATCGCCGCCATCACGTTCAATGCGCGCCACCAGTTCCGCCCGCTCCCCGGCCGACAGAGCCGAGCCTAGCTTCGTTGAATCGTCGTCCTCGAAGGCAAGCCTCGTCGACAGCGCCGGCCCGATCACCATGCGATCGATGTTGGCCAGCACATGCGCGCGTTCGGTTGCTTGCCCGCACCACCATGTCGCGACGCTTGGCAGCAGCAATTCCTCGCCCCGCAAGGCCCGTGAAATCTTGGGCAGGAAGGCAAGCAGCGCGCGCGTCTCCATCAGGCCGGAGCCCAGCGCGTTGACGGTAGCAACCGCGCCCTGGCGGATCGCCTCGACCAGGCCCGGCGTGCCGATCTGCGAATCCGCGCGCAGTTCAAGCGGATCGGCGAAGGCGGCGTCGAGCCGCCGCCACAACACGCTGATCGGCATCAGGCCGGAAACTGTGCGCACCATCAGCCGGCTGCCGGAGACGGTCAAATCCTCGCCTTCGAGCAGCATGATGCCGAGGTAGCGGGCGATGTAGGCGTGCTCGTAATAAGTTTCGTTGAGCGGCCCCGGCGTCAGGATGGCGACGCGGCCGTCGGTTTCCTTGGCCATGCCGATCAGCGCGTCGCGAAAACGGCGGAAAAAGCCGGCAAGGCGGTGCACATGCATCTCGCCATAGATGTCGGACAGCGCGCGCGTGGTGGCGACGCGGTTTTCCAGTGCGAAACCGGCGCCGGACGGCGCCTGCGTGCGATCACCCAGCACCCACCATCGGCCATCAGGCCCGCGGCCGAGTTCGAAGGCGCAGAAATGCAGGAAGTGGCCGCCGGCCGGCCTGGTGCCGACGACAGGCCGCAAATATTCCGGGCTGGCGGCGATCAATCCCGCCGGCAGGATGCCTTTCTCGACCAGCCGGTTCGGCCCGTAGATATCGGCGATGGTTTCCTCGAACAGGTCGGCGCGCTGCACGAGGCCGGCGCTGATCGCCGCCCACTCGCTCTCCTCGATGAGAACCGGGACATGCGCCAGCGGCCATTCGCGCTCATTGGCACCGGCCTTGTCATAGACGCGGTAATAGACGCCGGCATCGCGCAGATACTGGTCGGCGCGGGCAAAGCGCTGGCCGAGCTTTTCAGCGCCAAGTTCCTCGAGCGCCTCGACAAAATGCTTCCAGGCCGGGCGAGGATTGCCTGACGCATCGACCATCTCGTCGACGACGCCGTCGATCGGCTGGTAGTGCTCCAGCAGGCTGTGGGTCTGCGGCTTGCCGCGTCCCCTCTTGTGATT
>NZ_RZQY01000481.1:0-4643 GCF_003998575.1 Mesorhizobium sp. M7A.F.Ca.CA.001.10.2.1
GACCTTGCTCGAAGCTGCCAGCGAACGTGATGAAGCTGTCGCCATCGCCGTCGCGCTCAAGCGCGCGGTCGAACAGCCCGGCCAAAGGGCGGCTCTCGTCACCGGCGATCGCGCATTGGCACGGCGCGTCTCGATCGAGCTCCAGCGCTTCGGCGTCGCCGCCGACGATTCCGGTGGCACGCCGCTCGCCAACACCCCGGCGGCCAGCCTGCTCAGGCTGGCGCTCGAGGCATTGTTCAGGCCAGGCGATCCGGTCGGCCTGTTGTCGCTGCTCAAGCATCCGCTGCTTGGCCTCGGCCTCGAACGGGCCGATGTGCGCCACGCGGCGGAACTGGTCGAGCTGGTGGCGCTGCGCGGCGGCACCGGCCGCCCAGACATCGTTTCGCTGCCGGAACTGTTCGAGGCCCGCCTCACCGGTCTGGGCGGCGGCAGCCGGCCGCCCTTCTGGTTTTCCCGGCTGACCGTGCGCTCCATCGAAACTACCCGGAATTTGCTTGAACGTCTCAAGCAGGCTCTGGCGCCGCTCGCAGCCTTCCGCGGCCGGGACGATGCCGACCTTGCCGCGCTTGTCAGGGCCAGCGTCGCCACACTCGAAAATCTCGGCCGCACCGCCGACGGTGGTCTTGGCGAACTCTATGCCGGTGACGCCGGCGAAAAGCTTGCCGAACTGCTGCGCGGGCTGGTCGCGGCTTCGGCTTCACTGTCCTTCGCGGCGACCGAGTGGCCCGATATCATGGCGGCGCTGATCGCGCCTGAATCGGTCAAGCCGGCACAGGGCACCGACCGGAACATCGCCATCTGGGGTGCGCTGGAAGCCCGATTGCTGACCGTCGATACGCTGGTCATCGGCGGGCTCAATGAGGGCGTATGGCCGCGCAAGCCCGAGAGCGACCGCTTCATGTCGCGGCTGATGAAGACCGGTATCGACCTCGAACCGCCCGAGCGGCGCATCGGCCTTGCCGCGCATGATTTCCAGATGGCCATGGGCGCTGGGAAAGTGGTGCTGTCCCGCTCGGCGCGCGCCGGCGACGCACCCGCCGTGCCGTCGCGCTGGCTTCAGCGGCTGCTGACCTTTATCGGCAACAATCAGGCAGCGGAGCTGCGCCGGCGTGGCGACGAACTGCTCGCCTGGGCGCGCGCGCTGGATACAGGCCCAAGGCGGGATTTCGCGCCACGGCCGCAGCCGAAGCCGCCCCTGTCGGTGCGCCCGACGCATTTCTCGGTCACCGAGATCGAGACCCTGCGCCGGGATCCCTACGCTGTCTATGCGAGACGGATCCTTGGACTGATGCCGCTCGATCAGGTCATCCGCGACCCCGGTGCGGCCGAGCGCGGCACGCTGTTTCACGCCATCCTGCATCTGTTCTCAGGCAGTGTCGCCGATCCGCGCACCCCCGAGGCGCTCGCCGGCCTTATCGCCGCCGGCCGCGCCTGTTTTGCCGAGGCCGCACTTCCGGCCGATGTCGAGGCGGTGTGGTGGCCGCGCTTCGAGAAACTCGCCGCCAACATCATCGGGTGGGAGCGCACGCGCGCCGATGCGGTGACAAAGCGCCATGCCGAGGAGCGCGCCGGCAAGACCGTTGTCGGCCAATCCGGCGTGACGCTGTCCGGCTACGCCGACCGCGTTGACCTTTTGGCCGGCGGCATGGCCGACATACTGGATTACAAGACCGGTTCCTCGCCGTCCAAGGCGCAGGCGCACACACTGCTTGCGCCGCAACTGGCGTTGGAGGGCGCGCTGCTCAGGCGCGGCGCCTTCAAGGATCTGGGCGTACGCGAGCCCTCTCAACTGGCCTTCATCAGGCTGAAGCCGAATGGCGAGGTGTTCGAGGAATCCATCCTCGAACACAATCGCCAGCCGCGGACCGCGACCGATCTTGCCGAAGAGGCCTGGGCGCGGCTGGAAAAGCTGTTGATCCACTATGCCGATCCTGCGACGGGTTATCTGTCGCGCGCGCTGCCGTTCCGCGAAGGCGAGACCGATGGCGACTACGACCATCTTGCCCGCGTGCTCGAATGGTCGGCAGGCGGCGATGCCGGCGACGAGGCAGGGGAGGCATGAAAAAGGCCTATCCGATCCCCAGCGACACCGCGACCAGCCAAGCCCGCGCCGCCGATCCCGGCAATTCCGCCTGGGTGTCGGCGAATGCCGGATCCGGCAAGACCCATGTGCTGGCCCAGCGCGTCATCCGGTTGCTGCTGCGCGGCACCGATCCCTCGAAGATCCTGTGCCTGACCTATACGCGCGCCGCTGCCGCCAACATGTCCAACCGGGTCTTCTCGACACTGTCGGAATGGACCACGCTCGGTGACGCCGACCTTGCGGCAAAGGTCGAGGCTCTGGAAGGCCGCCGGCCGGATCTCGAGACCATGCGCCGGGCGCGGCGCCTGTTCGCCGAGGCACTGGAAACGCCCGGCGGGTTGAAGATCCAGACCATCCATGCCTTCTGCGAATCGGTGCTGCACCAGTTCCCGCTGGAAGCCAACATCCCGGCCCATTTCGAGATGCTCGACGGCCAGATGGAGGCATCGCTGTTCGCCGCGGCGCGCCGCGAGATGATCTCCGGCACATCCGCCGGCGACAGGGATCTGGCCGAGGCTTTTGCCGCCATTCTCGATCGGGGCGGCGAAGCCGGGCTCGACGCCTTGCTGGGTGAGATCGTGCGCAAGCGCGACGGCTTGCGCAATTTCATCGACGCCGTCGGGCGTGATGGCACGCGCTTCCAGGCCCTGTTCGAGGAATTCCATTTCCATCCAGGCCAGACGGCCGAGGGCATAGCCGCTTCGGTATGGCCGTTGCCGGGTTTCCTGCCCGACTATTTTGCCGGCTTCGCCCACGCAGCCGAGGCCACCGACGCCAGATCGGTGCTGAACAACATCCTGCCCTATGCGCGGCAGGCTTTCGCCGAGGGCGATCCCATTCGGCGCCTGCAACTGCTGGCGCGAGCCTTCCTCAAGACCGATGGCGACGCCTACGACCCGGCAAAGGCCTTCAGGAAGGCCCTGGTCGACCGGCTGCCGGATCTGGCGGAGCGCTATCTCTCGGCCGCCAATGCCATCGTCGAAACCACCGACCGGCTGGCCCTGTTCCGGATGCTGGAGGGTACAAGAGCGGCGCTGACCATCGCCGACTGGCTGATCGCCCGCTACGAAATGCTGAAGCGCAGCCGCGGCTTTCTCGATTTCAACGACCTGATCACCCGCACCGTCAACCTGCTGGCGCGGCCAGACGCCGGCCCCTGGGTGCAATACAAGCTTGACCAGGGCATCGACCATATCCTGCTCGACGAGGCGCAGGACACCAGTCCGGACCAATGGGAAGTGGTGAAACGGCTGGCGGAAGAATTCTTTGCCGGCTTTGGCGCGCGCGACAGGGTCCATCGCACGGTCTTCGCGGTCGGCGACGAGAAGCAGTCGATCTATTCGTTCCAGGGGGCTGCCCCGGACTCCTTCGCCGACAGCCGGCTGTTGTTCGCGGGACGGGTGCGTGACGCCGAGGCGTCCTTTGCCGATCTCAAACTGACCTGGTCGTTCCGCTCGACCGACGACGTTCTTACCGCGGTCGACCGCGTCTTCGCCGACGCGAGCGTGCGGCGCGGCATCAGCCATGATCCCGATCCGCTGCGCCACCAGGCGATCCGCACCGACGCACCGGGCTATGTCGAGGTGTGGCCGTCGGTCGGCGCCGATGTCGTCGATGAGCCCGACGACTGGACGCAAGCCATCGACCATGCGCACGCGCCGGCGGTGCGCGTGGCTGAGAACGTCGCCGCCACAATCGCCGGCTGGATCGGCAGTGGCGAAATCATCGAAGGCCGGGGCAAGCGGCTGCGGCCGGGCGATGTGCTGGTGCTGGTGCGCAAGCGCGACCGCTTCGTCCATGCGCTGACCCGCGCACTCAAACGCCGCGACATTCCGGTTGCCGGCGCCGACCGGCTGAGCCTGCCTGGACACATCGCGGTCAAGGACCTGATTGCGCTCGGTCATCTCCTCATCCAGCCGCAGGACGATCTGTCGCTTGCCGCCGTGTTGCGCAGCCCGATCTTCGATCTGCCGGAAGAGACGCTTTTCACGCTCGCCGCGCAGAGGCCGTCCGGCTTGTCGCTGATCGCGTCGTTGCGACAGCACGCCGGCGAAAGCGAGAGACTGGCGAAGATCGTCGCCCAGGTCGACATCTGGACGAACGAGGCCGCCTTCAAACCGGTGTTCGAGTTTTACGCTGGCCTGCTGGCGCGTGATGGCGTGCGCCGCAAGATGATCGCGCGGCTCGGGCCCGAAGCCGGCGACATTCTCGACGAGTTCCTCAGCTTCTGCCTGGCCGAGGAACGGACCGGCCTGCCGGGGCTGGAAGCCTTCCTGTCGACGCTGGAAAACGCCGGTCCTGAGATCAAGCGCGAGATGGACCAGACCCGCGACGAGGTCCGGGTCATGACCCTGCACGCTGCCAAGGGCCTGGAAGCGCCGGTCGTGTTCCTGGTCGATGGCGGTTCCGCCCCGTTCAGTGACCAGCATCTGCCGCGCCTGATGCCCTTCGATGGCTCCGGCGCGAATTGGGACGGCAAGGGCTATCTCTGGCGCTCTGCCAGCGACGTCGCCAACGGCTTTTCCAAAGCAGCGGCGGCGCGGGCACGGGAACTCGCCGA
>NZ_RZQY01000482.1:0-4635 GCF_003998575.1 Mesorhizobium sp. M7A.F.Ca.CA.001.10.2.1
GGGAGGGGGGGGGGGGGAAGAAGGGCAAACCGCGAGGGAAGATTAAGGAGAGAGGGAGAAGCGAGAGGACCGAAGGGGGCGCCCGACATGGCGCAAGACAGCGACATTGCGCTGCTGCTGCATACCTCCGGAACGACATCGCGTCCAAAACTGGTGCCGCTCAGCCATGCAAACATTGCGGCCTCGGCTGCCCATATCGGCGGCACGCTTGGCCTGACGCCAGATGACCGTTGCCTCAACATCATGCCGCTGTTCCACATCCACGGCCTGATCGCGGCCGTGCTGTCGTCGCTGGCTGCCGGCGGCAGCATCTACTGCACGCCGGGTTTCAACGCGCTGCGCTTCTTCCAGTGGCTGAGCGAGGCGCAGCCGAGCTGGTACACGGCGGTGCCGACCATGCATCAGGCGATCCTGCCCCGCGCGGCACGCAACACCGAGGCGCTGGCGGCGGCGCGTCTGCGCTTCATCCGCTCATCCTCGGCGTCGCTGCCGGCGCAGGTGATGGCCGAGCTGGAGGCGACCTTCGGCTGCCCGGTGATCGAATCCTACGGGATGACCGAGGCCGCGCACCAGATGGCCTCGAACCGGCTGCCGCCGGGCCAGCGCAAGCCGGGCAGCGTCGGTGCCTCCGCCGGTCCGGCCGTGGCTGTCATGGCGCCTGACGGGCGGCTGCTCGCAGCCGGCGAGACAGGCGAGATCGTCATTCGCGGACCCAATGTCACGACGGGTTACGAGAAGAACCCGGATGCCAATGCCACGGCTTTCGCGCATGGCTGGTTCCACACTGGCGACCAGGGCGTGCTCGACGAGGACGGCTATCTCAGGGTCACCGGTCGGCTCAAGGAGATCATCAACCGCGGTGGCGAAAAGATCTCGCCGCTCGAGGTCGACGACGTGCTGATGGACCATCCGGCGGTGGCGCAGGTCGTCACCTTCGCCATGCCGCATGACAAGCTTGGCGAGGAGGTGGCCGCGGCGGTTGTGCTGCGCGAAGGCATCAGTGCCACCGAGGGCGACATTCGCACCTATGCCGCGACACGGCTTGCCGATTTCAAGGTGCCGCGCAAGATCCTGATCCTGGACGAGATCCCCAAGGGTGCGACCGGCAAATTGCAGCGCATCGGCCTCGCCGCCAAACTCGGGCTTTGACGATGAAGATCACCATCTTCGGCGCCGGCGCGATCGGCGGCTATCTCGCGGCCAAGCTCGCCATCACTGGGCGGACCGATCTTTCGATCGTCGCGCGCGGCGCCCATCTGGAAGCCATCAAGGCGGACGGCCTGCGCCTGATCGAGGATGGCCAGGAGATTTCGGTCCCCGTCCGGGCCGCCGCCAAAGCCGACGAGCTTGGCGCCCAGGATTACGTCGTGCTGGCGCTGAAGGCCCATTCTCTCTCCCCAGCCCTTGACCAGATCGCGCCGCTGCTTGGGGACCACACATCAGTCGTCACCATGCAGAACGGCGTGCCCTGGTGGTATTTCCACGGCGTCGGCGGGCCGCTCGAAGGCACCAGGCTGAACGCGGTCGACCCCGGCGGCGCGATCTGGCAGCGGATCGGACCGGACCGCGTTATCGGCTCGGTCGTCTATCCCGCCGTCGAGGTCGATGCGCCGGGCCTCATCCGCCATGTCGAGGGCAAACGTTTCTCGCTCGGCGAACCCTCCGGCGAGCGCAGCGAACGGGTTACGCTTCTGGCCGAGGAAATGGTCAAGGCCGGCTTGCAAGCGCCGGTGCGCGAGGACATCCGCAGCGAAATCTGGGTAAAACTGTGGGGCAATCTCTCCTTCAACCCGATCTCGGCGCTGACCGGCAGCACGCTGGCCGCGATTGTCGCCGACGATGGCACCCGCGCGCTCGCCCGCACCATGATGCTGGAGGCGCAGGCGATCGGCGAAAGCCTCGGCGTGCGTTTTCCCATAGCGGTCGACCGGCGCATCAAGGGCGCCGGCGATGTCGGCGAACACAAGACCTCGATGCTGCAGGACCTGGAGCGCGGCAGGCCGATGGAGATCGACGCGCTGGTGAGCGCGGTGCAGGAACTTGGCCGGCTCACGGACAAGCCGACCCCGACCATCGATGCCGTGCTGGCGCTGGTGCGGCGGCTGGCGGTGGAACGCGGGTGTTATCGGTGAGGTGGAAGGACAGGGCAAATCAGAGCCGTGGCGCGCGACGATCCAGGCCTTGAAGCAACTTGGCCTCATATCC
The DNA here is from genome assembly GCF_003998575.1 of Mesorhizobium sp. M7A.F.Ca.CA.001.10.2.1. Classification (NCBI taxonomy): domain Bacteria; kingdom Pseudomonadati; phylum Pseudomonadota; class Alphaproteobacteria; order Hyphomicrobiales; family Phyllobacteriaceae; genus Mesorhizobium; species Mesorhizobium sp. M7A.F.Ca.CA.001.10.2.1. The sequence goes on from NZ_RZQY01000482.1 coordinate 2,206, forward strand.
CAGCTTGACCAAGGTTAGCAGCATGCTGAACGCCATTCACCACGTCGCGCTCATCTGCACCGACTACGACCGGTCGCGACAGTTCTACGTCGAACTCCTCGGCCTCGATCTGATCCGGGAGGTTTATCGGGAGGAGCGGCAGTCATGGAAAGCGGATCTGCGGATCGGGTCGGCCCAACTGGAATTGTTCTCCTTCCCTGCACCAGCGATGCGGCCATCCCACCCAGAGGCTACAGGCCTGAGACATCTGGCATTCGCTGTGGCTAATCTTGAGCCCGTAATTATCCGCCTGGAAGCCGCAGGCGTTGCCGTCGAGCCTATCCGGATCGACCCATATACGGACCAACGGTTTACCTTTTTCAGGGACCCGGATGGATTGCCGCTGGAACTCTACGAAGCCCCATAAGGAACGGTTCGCTTTCGCGACGGGCGCTGTGTACTGACGGTCTCGGTATCGGCGGACCGCGAATCTGTGCTAAGCGCCGCCCAACCAACCAAAGGACGACACCAATGAGCGAACTGACCGTGGCCGAGGCGACCGAGAGCATCTATGCCTCGCTCCGGGCGGACAATGCCGACATCGACACACATATCGCGGCGCTTAAGGCGGCGCTGACGCGAGAAGGGATCAAACAGGCGGTGTTCGATCCGGCCAAGCTGGCGCAGAACAACCGCTCGGGCCGCAAGTTGATGCAGGCTTATTTTCGGCAGCGCGGCGTGAGCGTGAAGTTCTCGGACCAGTAGAACCGCGCGGGCGATCTCAATCGCGCGATTTGGTTGGTTTCGGACGCAAGTTCCCCGACGCTTCGGGCCATCCCTTTTGACCGGCTCAATAACAGCGATCTGCCGCCGCAAGTGCATCGACGCGGTGAGCTTGGTCCAGTGCGCCAATCCGTCGGACTGACGCATAGAACCTGACATAGTCGCCCGAACACAAGTCGAACAGGCGCAGAAACGCGGTCACCCGATCGCTATAGACGGACGTCGCGGCGAGCTTTGCATTGTTGATCGGGGAAGCGAACCAGGCATCGTATCCCCGGTATCGGCCCCAGCGCCTGTCGCGCATGTGTCGGTAGCGCATCCGCAGCCGTTCAATCGCGGCCGTCTTCGCGGCCAGTTTTTGCTCCGAGGTGCCGGCGTTGGAATAGACTTGCGCCAGCTCGTCCCGGGTCCGCGACACCAGCGAAAGAAATTCAGCCTTGCGTCTCCGGGCGGCTTCGTAACGGCGCAATGCGGCGGTATCGCCAGCCGCGCGCAGCCATTTTTTCACGCCGGTTGTTTCGACGGCGACAGCGAACGCCTCGTTGAATGCGGAATCGTCGTGCACGTAGACGCGCTGGTGGGCCAGTTCATGGAACACCAGCGCTGCGAGATAGGTTTCATCCTGGCCGAACATCGTGCTGAGCAGCGGGTCGCTCGACCAGCCAAGCGTGGAATATGCCGTGATGCCCGTCACATAGACGTCCATGCCCTGTCCTTGAAGTTCGACAGCGGTTTCAGTCGCGGACTTCCTGGAGAAATACCCCCGGTAGGGAACACAGCCGAAAACAGGAAAACACCATGTTCGCGGCGTCAGCGAAAATGCCGGCGCGGCGAAGACAGCCCATGTCACCGAGTCCCGACCAATGTCGACATAGCTGCGGTAGCTGTTGTTGTCGGGCAGCGCCAGTTCATCCGTTGCGAACTGTCGTATAGCGCTCGCCGATGCCATTCGCGCGCGCAATGCCTTCGGCGTCGACGGATCCTCGATCAGTTTTCCGACATCCTGGCGCGCCGTCATGATCCGCAGATGGCCCTGCACGGATTGCGCGTAGTAGGAAATACTGGTGCAACCGGTCACGCCGGACGCCACGATTACAACGACAAGCAATCGAAAGAATGCGCGCATCACGATTTGCCCAAAGCAGTGCTCACCCGTTCCGATGGAGTCGCAATTGCCCCAGGTCGCAAGCAGTCGCATCGATTTGATCGAGGTCTATAGCTTTCTGAAGTATCCGGACAGGTGCTCATTGGGGAGACGCATGCGTCATCACGCGCAAGCCGCGTCCCATCAACCTGCAGCTGATCAGTCCTTTCCCGCCCGCTTGAAAATCCGCGCGTAAAATTCGCCGACGATGCCGCGCCGGAAGACGAGCACGCACACCATGAAGATCAGGCCAGTGGCGATGGTCACCGGAAAGCCGGAAGTGGCAAGCGTGTTTTCCAGGCCGATGACAAGGCTGGCGCCGATGATCGGCCCGACCATGGTGCCGATGCCGCCCAGAAGCGTCATCAGGATCACCTCGCCCGACATCTGCCAGGTGACGTCGGTGAGCGTGGCGAACTGGAAAACGATCGCCTTGAGCGATCCGGCCAGCCCGGCCAGCGCCGCCGACATGACGAAGGCGCCGAGCTTGTAGTTGGCGACGGAATAGCCCAGCGAAATGGCGC
>NZ_RZQY01000483.1:0-4611 GCF_003998575.1 Mesorhizobium sp. M7A.F.Ca.CA.001.10.2.1
TTCCGGGCCGGTCGTCATAGCGCAGCGAGGCGGCCGCAAGGCCTATTGCGGCCGCCTGCCGCGCCTCGTCGCGGATGCCGCTGATGTCCGAATTGAGCTGGCTGAGCTTCTGGTCGGTATAGTCGTTGGCCTGTTGCAAGGTCGTGACCGCCACCTTGTCGGTGTAGTCGTTGGACGTATCGATAGCGTAGGCTACGCGGTTGTCCGTATAGCTCTTGCCCGCGGTCAGGCCCTGGTTCATCTGGTCGACGTTGACCGCATCGGTCCCTTTGACGCCGGGGCCGACATTGGAGATGACGACCGGCGCGTTGACGTCGCCGCCCTGCAACGTGATGGTGTTCGACTTGACGCCGCCCGGGGCGTCATAGGTCACCGCGTTCTCGGTAAGGTTTCCGACGCCGGCTTTCAGATCCTCGATCGCCGTATTGGTGGCGTAGAGCTGCGAGCCGTTGATCGCATCGGTGCTGTCGGAAGACACGCGGCCGGCAGCGACATTGGTGATCGTCCGCTCGGCGCCGGCGTCGCCGACGCTGACGGTTCCGGTTGGAGTCGTTCCGGCATAAGTGTAGGTCTTGCCGTTGATGACGGTGCTGGAGGTCCCGACGGCGGTCTGCGTCACCGAACCGGAACCGAGCGCCACATCGTTGGCATTGTTGGCCTGCGCGCCCTGGCCGAGCGCGACGGCGCCTTGCCCAGCGGCCGTCGAGCCATGTCCCGCGGCCAGGCTGTCGGTGCCGCTCGCCACGCTCTCCGGTCCGATCGCAACGGCGTTGGTGCCGCCGGCGATGCTGTCGGCCAGCGTCGAGTTGGCGTGGAAATACTTGATGCCGCCGCCATTGCTGATGCTGGTCAGCGCATTGTCGACGGCCGTGAAGCCGTCATAGACGGTGGAATAATTGTTGCCCTGGATGTTGTAGGTCGGGCCGGTGATCGAGCCGTCGGGATTGACGGTCGTGCCGCCGCCGAACAGGTTGCTGACGTTTTGCGTCACGCCGCGCAACTGCGAAACGTTGACGCCGTCGGTGTCGGCAGAGCCCGCCGCGACATTGGTGAGCTTGCGTTCGGCACCGGCAGAGCCGATCGACACCTCGCCGACCGACGTTTGCGGACCGGCGAGCGCAAAGGCCGTGTAGCCTGCCTGCGCGCCGACCGTGGTGATGGACTGCGCACCGAGCGCCACGCTGTTGATGAAGGTGCTCTGGGCGCCGGCGCCGAGCGCCACCGACTGGATGCCGGACGCCAGCGAATTGGTGCCGAGCGCCAGCCCATCGGCCAGCATCACATGGGCGCCCTGGCCGATCGCTGTGCCGCCGGGTGCTGTCTGGTCGACAATGGCGCCATTGCCGATGCCGATGCCGTTGTCGCCGTTGACGACCGTGGTCGGACCGACCGCGACCGACTCTGCCCCGACCGCCAGCGAGTCGACCGCCGCCGAATTGGCATGGAAATACTTGGTCGAGGTGACCGATACGGCAGCTATGGCGCCGGCGAGTTGGCGCACCGTCACCGCGTCCTGGTCCTGGGTGCCGTCGGCCACATTGGTGATCTGCCGGTACGAGGTGGCATCGCCCACCGAAACGGCGCCGAGCAGCGTCTTGTCGGTTGTGTTGTACTGGATGAAGTTGGATGGGCCGGCGGGCAATTGCCCGGTAGTCGGAGCGATCGCACGATCGGAAACCGAACCCGAACCGAGCGCCACGCCGCCGTCGATGCTGGCATTGCTGTCGCGGCCGAGCGCCAGCGCGCTGTCGCCGGTCGCGGTCGCCTGGTAGCCGACGGCGGTGGAGCCGACCCCTTGTGCGAAGGAATCGGTTTGCGCCAGCCCGGCCTCGTTGGTGCGGGCGTAGCGGATGCCCTCGCCATTGGCGTCGGTATAGGCGGTCGAGGTATCGCCGGCGATGTTGTTGATCGTGTTGCCGAGATCGGTCACGGAACCGCCAATGGTGCTGAGCGTGGTGCCGATGGCGTCGACGGCCTGGTTGGTGGCGGCGAGCTGCGAGCCGTTGATGGCGTCGGTCGACGTCGAACTGATCCGCCCCGCGGCGACATTGGTGATGGTGCGTTCCGCACCGACCGCGCCGACGCTGACCGTCGAAGTCGGAGTGGTACCCTGGAAAGCGTAGGTCGTGCCGTTGATCACGGTGCTCGGCGTGCCGACGGCGACGTCGGTGACACTGCCCGAGCCGAGCGCCACGTCGCCTGCGTTGCCAGCGGTCGAGTTTGCACCCAGCGCGAGCGCATTCGCGGCGCTGGCATTCGCTTGCATGCCGAGAGCGGTCGCCTGGAGGCCGGTAGCAAAGGCGTTCTGGCCGATCGCGGTGCTGGAGGTCGCCGTGGCGTTGGCATTCGCGCCGATGGCGGTGCTGTATTGGCCAGAGGCGTTGGAAATGTATCCCATCGCCGTTGCGTCGAGCGCCGATGCGACGGCGCCGCTGCCGAAGGCCGACGCATTGGCGTCGGATGCACTCGAATTGACACCGGCCGCGATGGCGTTCGTCCCCGTTGCGGTCGCGACGGGTCCGATCGCAACGGAGTCCGTGCCCGTCGCCGAGGAGTCCGCCGCCGTCGAGTTGGCATGGAAATACTTGATGCCGCCGCCGACATTGATGTTGTTGACGACGGCGCCGATGGCATCGACGGCCTGGTTGGTGGCGGCGAGCTGCGAGCCGTTGATGGCGTCGGTCGACGTCGAACTGATCCGACCCGCGGCGACATTGGTGATGGTGCGTTCCGCGCCGGGCGCGCCGATGCTGACCGTCGAGGTCGGGTTGGTGCCCTGGAAGGCATAGGTCGTGCCATTGACCACCCCACTGGCCGTTCCGACCGCCGTGGTGGTCACCGAGCCCGAGCCGAGCGCCACGTCGCCGGAGCTTGCCGCCGCCGTCGCGCCATCGCCAAATGCGATATTCCCGGCGAGGCCGGCGGCACCTGCCGTGGAGCCGTTGCCCAACGCCACTGAGCCTTGGCCGATCGCCTTGTTGTTGTTGCCGATGGCGACGGCACCGTTGGCCGCGTTGGCCGCGGTGGCGGTCGCCGTGCCGTCGCTGTTGGCGATGTTGTTTGCGCCGCCGGTGAAGGCGCCGGTGCCGCTGGCGAAGCTCGGATCGCCGATGGCAACCGCGCCGTCTCCATAAGCGACGTTGCCCGCACCGATGGCGACAGCCTTGCCCCCGCTTGCGTTTGCGTTGGTGCCGATGGCGACGGCGTCGACGGAGTTCGCAGTGGCCTGGAGACCGACCGCGATGGCGTTGGCTGCGGACGCCGTCACGTCCGTGCCGATGCCGATGGCGCTCTGTGCGCTGGCGCCTGCTCCAAAGGTGCGCGAGCCGACATAGATGGCGTTCAACCCGGACGCGCTCGCCGAAACGCCGACAGCGACGGCATTGGTGCCGCTGGATGCGGCGCCGATGCCAAGCGCTGTGCTGGCAATCCCGCTGGCGTTGGCGCTGACGCCGGCGGCGAGGGAATTGTCTCCCGTCGCATTCGCTCCAGACCCGAATGAGGAGGCGTTTGTGCCGCTGGCAACGGCCGTGTTGCCAACCGCTGTGCTGGCGGCGCTGCTCGCATTTGCGGTCGTGCCGATGGCGATGGAATCGTTGCCCACGGCGGTGGCCAAACGGCCGCCGGCGAACCCACGGTCGCCGCTGGCAGTGGCGTTCCCGAGGGCTGTGGAATTCGCTCCCGAAGCAACGGAGAAGGTGCCGAGGGCGGCGGAGCCGGCTCCCGTGGCCTGGGTGCTGGCGCCGATCGCGACCGCGTTGGTGTTGGTTGCGGCCGCACCGGCCCCCAGCGCCATCGAGGCCGCGCTCGAGGCCGCCGCGTTCTTGCCTAAAGCCACCGCGTTTCCTGCAGATGAAACGGATTGGCGTCCTATCGCAATGCTGTCGACCTGAGATGCCCTGACGTCCGTGCCGATGGCGATGGCGCTCTCTTCAAGGGCGCCCATTCCCGCAACAGTTCGGTTGCCAAGATTGACGGCGTTGATCGCCGTTGCGGTCGCCTGGAAGCCGATGGCGATGGCATTCTGGTTGCTTGCGACGGCGCTATTGCCTTGGGCAAGCGAATCCAGCCCGGACGCTGTTGCACCAAACCCGAGCGCGGTGGCGCGCAGTCCGGTCGCCCGGGTAACATAGCCGATCGCCGTCGAGTTCGTTCCGTCCGCACGCGCGTTCAGGCCAAAGGCGGCCGCGCCTGCGGCTGCAACCGAGTTGACGCCAATGGAGCTTGCTCCATCCGCAGTAGCTTGGGCGTTCCCGCCTAACGCGAGGGCGTTGACGCCGGTTGCCTTCGCAAAGACACCTATGCCTATGGAGTTGAGGCCATTGACACTCATCGAATAGCCGATGGCGATCGAAGCATCGCCCGTTGCGCTGTTGGAGGTGCCCAATGCCACGCTGTTCGCGCCATTCGCCTGGGTGCCGTTACCGATGGCGACGGCGTTGCCGGCTGTCGCGGTTCCGCCGCCGGCCTGATATTGCGCCTGAGCCGGCGTCGCAGCCATGCCGATCGCGAAGGCGCCCAGCATCGCGGCCGCCGCCCCCGACATCCCGCCGACGCCCAAAGTTCCCAGCCCCAGGCGCTTGCGCCCCATGCCGAGCGCACGATGCGCCA
>NZ_RZQY01000484.1:0-4602 GCF_003998575.1 Mesorhizobium sp. M7A.F.Ca.CA.001.10.2.1
GCCGGCTTGTCCCAGCCTTCGACGCGCATCGGCAGCAATTCGCCGGTTTCAACCAGTTCCTCCAACCGGCCTTTCATATCGGCCGGCGACAGGCGGAAATAATCGCGCAAATCGCCTGAAGTCGCCACGCCGTGGGCGCGGGCGGAAATGCGCAGCAATTCGCGGTGCGCGTCCTCAGGCGTGGGCACTGGGAGGTCGAGGACCGCCTGCGGCAGCACGCGCTCGGGCAGATCATAGAAGCGCTCGAACCCGCGACGGTGCGCCGTGGTGATGCGTCCGGCCCAGAACAGCCATTCGAAGGCATGCTTGGCGTGGCTCCAGCCCCACCAGCCGCCCGAGCCTTTCTGGCCTTCGAGCGCGGAAGCGGCAATCGGGCCGCGCTCGGCGACCTGGCGGTAAATCTCTTCGATATAGGCGGCGTGCTCGCGGCCCCATTTGGCGAGGCCCAGATACATTTCGTCGCCGCGCTCGGCGCGCTGCATGCGCCAGCGCATCAGCGGGTAGGTCTCGACCGGCAGGAAGGACGCCTCGTGCGCCCAGTATTCGAAAACCGTGCGCTTACGCGTCACGGCCGCGTTGTCGAGCAGCGAGAACGGGTAGGGACCAAGGCGCGAATAGAGCGGCATATAATGAGCGCGCACCACCGCGCTGACGGAATCGATCTGCAGCAGGCCGGTGCGGGAGAGGGTGCGGGCAAAATGCCGGCGGTCGGGCGTGCCGGTCGGGCGGGGATCGAGAAACCCCTGGGCGGCAAGCGCGATGCGACGGGCCGTGGGGAGCGAGATCTTTTCCTTCATGCAGGCATCACTTTGAAGTGTTTGACCGAGGGTCGAATGGCTGATTCCAACCCATGCTAGCAGGGTTTTGGCTGCATCCATGTCAGGAGAGAAAAGTGGAGTAAAAAGCGAAGGAAATCAAACAGGAGCGGATCGGACCAGTTTGCCGCGATATGCCGTCCAGGTCGGTGTTTTGAACAAGGTTTGACTTGCTTCGCTGGAAGTGCTGCGCTAACCCTCGCCGCGTTGCAGCATAGGCCCTTAAAACGGTTCAGCGGTTAAACTGTCACGCTTCCGCATTAGGGTCCGGTGCTGTAATCAAAGTGGATTGCGCCAACGGAAAGCCGAGCATGAACGCACTCTTGAGCTCATACCTGCCCATCGTCCTGTTCATAGGCGTGGCGCTGGTTGTCGGCCTGGCGCTGCTGGCCGCGCCCTTCCTGGTGGCCTACCGCAATCCCGATCCCGAAAAGCTTTCCGCCTACGAGTGCGGTTTCAACTCGTTCGACGACGCCCGCATGAAGTTCGACATCCGTTTCTACCTGGTGTCGATCCTGTTCATCATCTTCGACCTGGAAGTGGCCTTCCTGTTTCCGTGGGCGGTGTCGTTTTCGAAGATCGGCATGCTCGGTTTCTGGTCGATGATGGTGTTTTTGGCGGTGCTGACCATCGGCTTTGCCTATGAATGGAAAAAAGGAGCGCTGGAATGGGATTGAACGACAGTTCAGGCACCCTCGTCGCGCCGAAGCCCAAGGGTATTATCGATCCCAACACCGGCAGGCCGGTGGGGGAGGACGATCCCTTCTTCCTCGAGATCAACAACGAGTTGGCCGACAAGGGCTTTTTGGTCACTTCGACCGAGGCGCTCATCACCTGGGCGCGCAGCGGGTCGCTGATGTTCATGACCTTCGGCCTCGCCTGTTGCGCGGTCGAAATGATCCACACCTCGATGCCGCGCTATGATTCGGAGCGGTTCGGTGTCGCGCCGCGCGCGTCCCCGCGCCAGTCCGACATCATGATCGTCGCCGGCACGCTGACCAACAAGATGGCGCCGGCGCTGCGCAAGGTCTACGACCAGATGCCGGAACCGCGCTACGTCATCTCGATGGGCTCCTGCGCCAATGGCGGCGGCTACTACCACTACTCCTATTCGGTGGTGCGCGGCTGCGACCGCATCGTGCCCGTCGATATCTATGTGCCCGGCTGCCCGCCGAGCGCCGAAGCGCTGCTCTACGGCATTCTTCTCTTGCAGAAGAAGATCCGCCGCACCGGCACGATCGAACGGTAAATCCATGACCGCATCCCTGAGCGAACTGTCGAACTATCTCGGCGAGAAGCTGATCGGCCGCGTGAACGAGGCTGATATCGCCTATGGCGAACTCACCATCCATGTCGAGCCGCGCGATCTGGTCGAGGTGATGACCTTCCTGCGCGACGATGCGCGCTGCCAGTTCATCTCGATCATCGACGTCTGCGGCGCCGACTATCCGTCGCGGGCCAAGCGTTTCGACGTCGTCTATCATCTGTTGTCGCCGAAGCAGAATGTGCGCATCCGCGTCAAGGTGCAGGCCGACGAGGAAACCATGGTGCCGTCGATCACCGGCGTGTTCCCCGGCGCCGACTGGTTCGAGCGCGAGACCTATGATCTCTACGGCGTGCTGTTCTCGGGCCATCCCGATCTGCGCCGCCTGTTGACAGACTATGGTTTCGAAGGCCATCCGCTGCGCAAGGATTTCCCGCTGACCGGCTTCGTCGAGGTGCGCTACGACGATGAGGCCAAGCGCGTTATCTATGAGCCGGTCGAGCTCAAGCAGGAATTCCGCAATTTCGATTTTTTGTCCCCGTGGGAAGGTACGGATTACGTCCTGCCGGGTGACGAGAAGGCAAAGCAGTAAATGGCTGAAACCTCCGTCCGCAACTTCAACATCAATTTCGGCCCGCAACACCCTGCGGCGCACGGCGTTTTGCGCCTTGTGCTGGAGCTGGACGGCGAAGTCGTCGATCGCGTCGATCCGCATATCGGGCTCTTGCATCGCGGCACCGAAAAGCTGATCGAGGCCAAAACCTACCTGCAGGCGATTCCCTATCTCGACCGGCTCGACTATTGCGCGCCGATGAACCAGGAGCACGCCTTCGCGCTCGCCGCCGAGCGCCTGCTCGGCATCGAAGTGCCGAAGCGCGGCCAGCTGATCCGCGTTCTCTACTGCGAAATCGGCCGCATCATGTCGCACATCCTCAATGTGACGACGCAGGCGATGGACGTCGGCGCGCTGACGCCGCCGCTATGGGGCTTCGTCGAGCGCGAAAAGCTGATGGTGTTCTATGAGCGCGCCTCCGGTTCGCGCATGCATGCCGCCTATTTCCGTCCCGGCGGCGTCCACCAGGACCTGCCGCAGAAACTGGTCGAGGACATCGGCAAGTGGATCGACCCGTTCCTGAAGTCGATCGACGACCTCGATCAGCTGCTGACCGGCAACCGCATCTTCAAGCAGCGCAATGTCGACATCGGCATCGTCTCGCTGGCCGATGCCTGGGCCTGGGGTTTTTCGGGCGTGATGGTGCGCGGTTCGGGTGCTGCCTGGGACCTGCGCAAGTCGCAACCCTATGAATGCTATTCGGAAATGGATTTCGACATTCCGATCGGCAAGAACGGCGACTGCTTCGACCGGTACCTCGTGCGCATGGAAGAAATGCGCCAGTCTGCGAAGATCATGCGCCAGTGCGTCGATCTCCTGCTCGGCAAGGAAAGCACCGGGCCGGTGTCGAACCTCGACGGCAAGGTGGTGCCGCCCAAGCGCCAGGCGATGAAGCGCTCGATGGAAGCGCTGATCCATCACTTCAAGCTCTACACCGAGGGTTATCGCGTGCCGGCCGGCGAGGTTTACGCCGCGGTCGAGGCGCCGAAGGGCGAATTCGGCGTCTATCTCGTTTCCGACGGCTCCAACAAGCCCTACCGCTGCAAGCTGCGCGCGCCGGGTTTCGCGCATCTGCAGGCGATGGATTTCCTCTGCCGCGGCCACATGCTGGCCGACGTCACCGCCGTTCTCGGCTCCCTCGACATCGTGTTTGGTGAGGTCGATCGCTAAATGTCAGTCCGCCGTCTCGCAGAAGCCAGCGTCCAGCCAGCATCCTTCGCCTTCAACCGGGCGAACGCGGCTGCGGCGAAGCAATGGATCAAGAAGTACCCGAAGGGCCGTGAGCAGTCGGCCATCATTCCCTTGCTGATGATAGCGCAGGAGCAGGAAGGCTGGGTGACGAAGGCGGCCATCGAGACGATTTCCGACATGCTCGGCATGCCGCGTATCCGCGGGCTCGAAGTCGCGACCTTCTACACGCAGTACCAGTTGAATCCGGTCGGCACGCGTGCGCATATCCAGGTCTGCGGCACCACGCCCTGCATGCTGCGCGGTTCGGAAGCGCTGATGGATGTGTGCCGCTCCAAAATCCATCACGACCAGTTCCACGCCAACGACAAGGGCACCTTGTCCTGGGAAGAGGTCGAATGCCTTGGCGCCTGCGTCAACGCGCCGATGGTCATGATCTTCAAGGACACGTTCGAGGATCTGACGCCGGAACGCCTGGCTGAAATCATTGATCTCTATGACGCCGGCAAGGGTGCTTCGGTGGAACCGGGGCCGCAGAACGGCCGCACCGGCTCCGAGCCGGCCTCCGGCCTCACCACGCTGAAGAGCGAAAAGGCGATCCTCAAGTCGACCCGCGAAAGGGAGGCCAGGGAGGCCGCCAAGGCCGCCAGGGCGGCGCCCGACGCGATCATCGCGGCGCCTGTGCCGGGGCCGGCCGCGGCCCCTGTCGCACCGTCCAACAC
>NZ_RZQY01000485.1:0-4601 GCF_003998575.1 Mesorhizobium sp. M7A.F.Ca.CA.001.10.2.1
GTGTCGCAGGCCTCGTCGCCGGATGCGGCATCGACCGGCAAGCAAGCCGCGGCCGAGACCGCCAAGATCGCCGGCGATGCCGGCCCGGTCGAGCCGCGCACCATGCCACCGGCACCGGCCGCAGCGAAACTGATCGCCGAAAGCAATCTCTCGGTCGACCAGATCTCCGGTTCGGGAAAGCGTGGCCAGGTGCTGAAAGGCGACGTGCTCGACGTCATCTCCAAGGGTGCGCCGTCGCAGCCGGCGGAGACGCCGAAGGCGGCACCTGCACCGGTTGCCGTGCGCGCGCCGTCCTCGGGCGACGACGCTTCGCGCGAGGAGCGCGTGCGCATGACCAAGCTGCGCCAGACCATCGCGCGCCGCCTCAAGGAAGCGCAGTCGACCGCAGCCATGCTGACCACCTTCAACGAGGTCGACATGTCAGCGGTGATGGCACTGCGGACCAAGTACAAGGATGTGTTTGAAAAGAAGCACGGCGTGAAGCTCGGCTTCATGGGCTTCTTCACCAAGGCCGTGACACACGCGCTGAAGGAGATCCCCTCGGTCAATGCCGAGATCGACGCCACCGACATCATCTTCAAGAACTATGCCCATATCGGCGTCGCCGTCGGCACCGAAAAGGGCCTGGTTGTGCCGGTCGTGCGCAATGCCGACCAGATGTCGATCGCCGAGATCGAAAAGGACATCGGCCGGCTGGGCATCGCCGCGCGCGACGGCAAGCTGTCGGTCGCCGACATGCAAGGCGGGACGTTCACCATTTCCAACGGCGGCGTTTACGGGTCGCTGATGTCGACGCCGATCCTCAACGCACCGCAGTCGGGCATTCTGGGCATGCACAAGATCCAGGACCGGCCTGTGGTGGTCGGCGGCCAGATCGTGATCCGGCCGATGATGTACCTGGCGCTCAGCTACGATCACCGCATCGTCGACGGCAAGGAAGCGGTGACCTTCCTGGTCCGCGTCAAGGAAAGCCTGGAGGATCCGGAACGGCTGGTGCTCGATCTGTGAGCAAGGCCAACCGCCCCGTGAGCGGCTGGCTGGAACGGTTCGGGTTCAAACTGGGCCGGGCCGCGGGCGGCGCGCAGCGGACTTTTCGGCGCAGTATTTTCTGGCTTGGCTTGTCCACTGCTGTTCCTTCGCTGGCAATCGCCGCCGGATGGAATCCGGCAAAGGTGAGCAGCAACCTCGGCATCTTTGCCCTTAGTGACGTGCAATTGGCGGAGCGGAAGATAACCGTCACCCCGATCGGCCAACTCGAATTGCCGACGGGCGAGATTATGGCCTGCGATCCTCTGGTCACAGGCGATGACTGGCCAGCATTGAGCCGCAAGGTCAAACCTGGAAGTTATCCGGTTTCTCTGTTCGAGGCCCAGGGACGTGTGGCAGCAGCGTTCCTTCGGCTCCGCCCAGGCACGCCGGTCCGCTGGGAACTGGCGACCTTGCCAGACCAGGACGTGTCGACCCTGAAGGACGACGAAATGTTCGGCTACCCCGTCGAAGCCGGCCTTGGCTCTTTCATGGACAAGACGGCGATGGCGCTGATGTCGGCCGAACAGGACAAGCTCAAGGCCGACGAGAATTACTATGACGACGTGCTGGCCGCCGAATTCGCACCCAACCAGGACAGGTTCGTCATGCATCATCCGGTTGCCGGCAACCCGCTCAACATCGCGATGTTCTGGAGCGGCTGGGGTGATGGATTTTATCCGTCATTCTGGGGACTGGACGCAGCAGGCGAGCCGTTGTTGCTGCTGACCGATTTCGGCGTGCTGGAAAACGCCGATGGCCGCGAGAGCAAGTAGGTCGCGCTGATGCAAAGCGTCCTATCGCCCACTATCCGATGTGCAGCCGGGATGCTGGCCGTGTTGTTCACCGACTCTGCCGCAAATGCCGCCTGCCCGATAGAACTCGCCGTCTATGGCGACGCCCAGAGCGGCAGCGAAATCGATTTCACGCCGACCGGCACCTCGGCGACGGTCACCAATACGTTCCGCATGATCCTCGACAACAGTGTGGTGCTCAACGGCATCGTCATGTGGAACGAGGGCGTGTCGCGGCCGAACGGCGCGCTGATGTACAAATGCCCCGAGGGCGACGTCACCGGCGAGGAGCTTGCCGCCTGCACGCCCTGGCATGGCGTCATCTACACGGCGGATGACAAGGGCAACATCGGGCTGCTGCCGGCCGAAGGTGTCGAAGCGCCGAAGACGCTGATCCTGCCGGATCTCGGGCCAGCGTTGCGCCAATCCAGTGCCTATGGCGGCAGCGGGTTTTCGAAAGTGCCGGGGGATGTGTTTGCCTTGAAGGGATGCCAGGAATGAGCGGGACGCAAAAGGTGCTGCTGGTCACCGGCGGCAGCCGCGGCATCGGCGCGGCGATCTGCCGGTTTGGATCGAAGGCCGGCTACAGGGTCGCGGTCAACTACGCTGCGAATCAGGACGCCGCCGATGCACTGGTCGCGGAGATCGAGGCTGCCGGCGGCGAGGCTTTTGCGGTCAAGGGCGATGTCGGCAGCGAGGCCGATATCGTGGCCATGTTCGAGGCCGTCGACCACGCCTATGGACGGCTCGATGCCTTCGTCAACAATGCCGGCATCGTCGACGTCAAGGCGCGCGTCGACGAGATGGACGTTTCGCGGCTGGAGCGCATGATGCGCGTCAATGTCGTCGGCTCGTTCCTCTGCGCCCGTGAGGCGGTCAAGCGCATGTCGACCCGCCATGGCGGGTCGGGCGGGTCCATAGTCAACATCTCGTCGGCGGCAGCGACATTGGGCTCGCCGGGCGAGTATGTCGATTATGCCGCCTCCAAGGGCGCCATCGACACCTTCACCATCGGGCTCGCCCGCGAGGTGGCGCTGGAAGGCATCCGCGTCAATGCGGTGCGCCCTGGCATCATCGACACGGATATCCACGCTTCCGGCGGGCAGCCGGACAGGGTGGAGCGGTTCCGCGACCTGCTGCCGATGAAAAGAGCCGGTACAGTGGCTGAAGTCGCCGGCGCGGTTCTCTATCTTCTCTCCGACGCCGCGTCCTATACGACAGGCGCGATCCTGAATGTAAGCGGCGGCCGCTGAGCGCTCTCAAGCAGATCGAGCAGGATGTTATCCGAAAACCGCGTCACACGGCATCATGCTCAAACAGAAGGACAGTATCATGGCTTATGACGTCGTTATCATCGGATCGGGACCGGGCGGCTATGTCTGCGCCATCAAGGCGGCGCAGCTCGGGCTCAGGGTCGCGGTGGTCGAGAAGAACGCGACCTTCGGCGGTACCTGCCTCAACATCGGCTGCATCCCTTCCAAGGCGCTGCTCCATGCCTCCGAGATGTTCGCCGAGGCCGGTCACTCCTTCGACACGCTCGGCGTCGAGATATCGGCGCCGAAATTGAACCTGAAGAAGATGATGGCGCACAAGGATGCGACGGTGTCGTCGAACGTCAACGGCGTCGCCTTCCTGTTCAAGAAGAACAAGATCGACAGCTTTCGCGGCACTGGCAAGGTGGTCGCGGCAGGCAAGGTGTCGGTGACGGCTGAGGACGGCAAGGTCGAGGAGATCGAGACCAGGAACATCGTCATCGCCACCGGCTCGGATGTCGCCGGCATTCCCGGCGTCAAGGTCGACATCGACGAGAAGGTGATCGTGTCGTCGACCGGCGCTTTGTCGCTTGATAAGGTTCCCGGCCATCTGGTGGTGGTCGGCGGCGGTGTCATCGGGCTCGAGCTCGGCTCGGTGTGGGCACGGCTCGGCGCCAAGGTCACCGTGGTCGAATTCCTCGACACCATCCTGGGCGGCATGGACGGCGAGGTTTCCAAGCAGTTCCAGCGCTTGCTTTCAAAGCAGGGTTTCGAGTTCAAGCTCGGCGCCAAGGTCACCGGTGTCGCCAAGGCCAAGAAGGGTGCGACCGTCACCTTCGAGCCGGTCAAGGGCGGCGCCGCCGAGACGATCGAGGCCGATGCCGTGCTGATCGCCACCGGCCGCCGCGCCTATGCCGACAGTCTCGGCCTCGGGGAAGCCGGCGTCGAGGTCGACGAGCGCGGCCGGGTCAAGACCGATGGCCATCTCAAGACCAATGTCGCGGGCATCTATGCCATCGGCGATGTCATCGCCGGGCCGATGCTGGCGCACAAGGCCGAGGACGAGGGCGTGGCGGTGGCCGAAACCATTGCCGGCCAGGCCGGCCACGTGAACTATGACGTCATTCCGAGCGTCGTCTACACCAGCCCGGAAATCGCCTCGGTCGGCAAGACCGAGGAAGAGTTGAAGAAGGCCGGCATCGACTACAAGGCCGGAAAATTCCCGTTCAGCGCCAATGGCCGGGCGCGCGCCATGCTGCACACCGACGGTTTTGTGAAGATCCTCGCCGACAAGACGAGCGACCGCGTACTCGGCGTGCATATTGTCGGCTTCGGCGCAGGCGAGATGATCCACGAGGCGGCGGTGCTGATGGAATTCGGGGGCTCGTCTGAGGATCTCGCCCGCACCTGCCACGCGCATCCGACGATGTCGGAGGCGATCAAGGAGGCGGCGCTGGCAACGTTCTTCAAGCCGATCCACATCTAAAGGCACTATCCTCGGTCAAGCCCGAGGGTGACGAACGTAGCG
>NZ_RZQY01000486.1:0-4600 GCF_003998575.1 Mesorhizobium sp. M7A.F.Ca.CA.001.10.2.1
GCCGATCGCGCCGGACAGCCGCGCCGATCATGCCGCCGACATGCTGAGGATGCTGAGCGGCAGCGTCGCCTCGACGGCGCTGGCGAAGGCGCTCGATACCTATCTCGTGACCGTCTGCGATCATGGCCTCAATGCGTCGACCTTTGCGACGCGCGTGGTGGCCTCGACGCAGGCCGGCCTGACATCCTCCGTGCTGGCCGGGCTCGGCGCGCTAAAGGGGCCGCTGCATGGCGGGGCGCCCGGTCCGGTGATCGAGATGCTGGATGCGATCCAGGCGCATGGCGATGCCGCCGGCTGGCTTCGCGACGAGATCTCGCACGGCAGGCGCATCATGGGTTTCGGGCACCGCATCTACCGTGTGCGCGATCCGCGCGCCGATGTGCTGAAGGCCGTCGTGCGGCAACTCGGCGGCGAGGGCGAAACCGGCCGCCGGCTGGCATTCGCGGAGACAGTGGAACAGGTAGCGCTCGACGTGCTGCGGATCGCCAAGCCGTCGCGCTCGCTGCAGACCAATGTCGAGTTCTACACCGCGCTGCTGTTGGAGGCGGCGGGCTTTCCGCCACAAACCTTCAGCAATGTCTTTGCCGCTGGGCGCGTCGCCGGCTGGATCGCGCATGCGCGCGAACAGCAGACGACCGGGCGGCTGATCCGCCCGCAGTCGCACTATGTCGGGCCGGTGCCGGAGCTGGCTGCCTGAGGCTTATCGGCGCCTGGCGAGCGACCGGCGATCCAAACGATATCCTCCTGGTGAGCGGCCGTGTGGCCGCTCATGACGAAAATTTCATCTCCTCAAAAATTCTGGCCGCTGTTATTGCGTCGCATTGAGCATATATGCTGCAGTGCAACATAAGCTCGCTCTTGCCGCAACCAGAGGACTCCGCCCTTGGCCGCCAGAAAAACCGCAGTCATCACCGGCTCCACATCGGGCATTGGCCTGGCCATCGCCCAGGCGTTGGCGGCCGAAGGCCATAATGTCGTCGTCAACTCTTTCTCCGACACGGCCGCCGACCACGCCATCACTGATGCGATCGCCAAACACCACGGGGTGAAAACCGCCTACATCAAGGCGGACATGTCGAAACCGGCGGAATGCCGGGCGCTTGTCGCCAAGGCGGCTGAGACATTCGGATCGGTCGATATCCTCGTCAACAATGCCGGCATCCAGCATGTCGCGCCGGTTGAGGACTTTCCGATCGAGAAATGGGACGCCATCATCGCCATCAACCTGTCGTCGGCGTTCCACACCATTGCAGCCGCGATCCCGCTGATGAAGGAGGCCGGCGGTGGCCGGATCGTCAACATCGCCTCGGCGCACGGCCTGGTCGCGTCGCCGTTCAAATCGGCCTATGTCTCGGCGAAGCATGGCATCATGGGTTTGACCAAGACCGTTGCACTCGAACTGGCGCGTGAAAAAATTACCTGCAACGCCATCTGCCCCGGATATGTGCTGACGCCGCTGGTCGAGGCGCAGATCCCCGACCAGATGAAAGCCCATCAGATGGATCGCGAGACCGTCATCCGTGAGGTCATGCTGGACAAGCAGCCGACCAAGGAATTCGTCACGGTGGAGCAGATCGCGGCAGCGGCGGTGTTCCTGTGCTCGGACGCGGCAGCGCAGGTCAACGGCACGCATCTCTCGGTCGATGGCGGCTGGACCGCCGCGTGAGGCGCAAAATCTTCTCATCTATCCAAAACGAACCAAGGACGACGCCATGACCAAAAACGGCAAGGCGGAGGAGACAAAGAAGAAGATCAACATCGCGCTTCAGGGCGGCGGCTCGCACGGGGCCTTTTCCTGGGGTGTGCTCGACCGCCTGCTGGAGGACGGACGGCTGGAGATATCAGCAGTGTCCGGCACCAGCGCCGGCGCCATGAACGCAGTGGCGCTGGCCGACGGATATGTGCGCGGAGGTGTCGAGGGAGCGCGGCAGAAACTTGACGATTTCTGGCGCGCGGTGGCGGCCAAGGGCCGGTTCAGCCCGGTACACCGCATGCCGTGGGATGTCGCCTGGGGCAACTGGTCGATCGAGAATACGCCTGGCTATGTCTTCTTCGACACCATGTCGCGGGTGTTCTCGCCCTATGTCGCCAATCCGCTCGGCTTCAACCCGCTGCGCGACGTGGTTCAGCAGGAGATCGATTTCGACAATGTCCGCGCCTGCAAGTCAATGGAACTGTTCATCTCGGCGACCAATGTCGAGACCGGACAGTTGCGCGTCTTTTCCGATGGCGAGATCGACCTCGACACGGTGATGGCCTCGGCCTGCCTGCCGCAACTGTTCCGTGCTGTCGAGATCAAGGGGGTGCCCTATTGGGATGGCGGCTATGGCGGCAACCCGGCGCTTTATCCGTTCTTCAAGACGGCTGCGACCGAGGACGTGCTTCTGGTGCAGATCAATCCGGTGGTGCGGGAGGGAACACCAAGAAGCGCCAACGAGATCCAGAACCGCATCGACGAGATCGCCTTCAACGCCGGGTTGCTGCGCGAATTCCGCTCGATCGCCTTCGTCAAGGAACTGATCGCCGCCGGCCGTCTGCCGCATGGCGAGTATCGCGATATCCGCATGCACCGCATCGATGCCGACGAGGCGTTCAAGGACCTGTCGGCGTCCTCGAAGGTCAACGCCGAATGGGCGTTTCTGACCTACCTGCGTGATCTCGGCCGCACCGCCGCCAGCGACTGGCTGGAAGAGAATTACGAGGCCGTCGGCAAGCGACCGACGCTCGATCTCTCCGGCGAACTCGATGACGGCTTCAAGCCGGTGCGCGGTCCGGCACCTGGCCGGCGGGTCAAGGAATTTCTTGCGGCGCGCAAGAACCCGGAGGCAGAGCGCCGGCGCGCCTGAGCGACCAATCAATGTGCATCGATTGGTCCGCAATCATGCCTTCAAGGTCAGGTCGATCACCCTGATCAGGGCAGCGGCCGCCTGCCGCTGTCCCTCCGGATCTCTGATCCGCGCCTTCATGCCTTCCAGCCCGTCGAGCAGCATGTCGGCAAGCAGTTGCGCCGACAGGCCTCTGGCCGCCAGGTCGACGCCGTTCCTGGCTGCCTCGCGCTCTATCGCGGTGCCGATGTGTTGGCCAAGCCCGCCGCGCCAGCAGCCTACCAGATCGCCAAGGCTCGATTTCATGTCCAGCAATTCGGCGCCGTGCGGCGAAGCAACGACCGCGCCCATCATCGAGATGAATGCCTCGTCGATGGCCCGCATCATGCGCTCGGTGAAAGGGCCGTCGCCGGATAGGGCAATCTTTGCCGCCTCGACCGAGCGTGACAGGATCATCATGGCGATGGCGCGGAAAATGTCGGTCTTGTTCTTGAACAGGAGATAGAGCGCCGGACGCGACATGTCTGCGGCGCGGGCGATGTCGTCCATGGTGGTGCGAGTGAAGCCATAGGCCAAAAACACCTTCATCGCGCCATCCAGGATGCGGACGCGTTTGGGATCTGTGGCGGCGATGTCTTCGATCCGGTTCATGGAGCAATTCTATCCTGCAAAATCCTATTTGACAAAATGACGAAATTTGTCAATCTGTATCGGAGCGAAACGGTCGAGAGGACGCTTCGCCTTGGCAGTGGACGACAACAAAGGGTATCCCCATGCGCCTTACCGTCGACGGTCAGTCTTTCGATATCGATGCCGATCCTGACATGCCGCTGCTGTGGGCGCTGCGCGATCTCATTGGCAAGACAGGGCCGAAATTCGGCTGCGGCATCGCCGCCTGCGGCGCCTGCACAGTTCATGTCGACGGTCAGCCGGTGCGTTCCTGCTCGCTCCCGGTTGGGCAGGTCAGCGGCGCTATCACGACCATTGAAGGCATCGGCACGGCGGGGAAGCTGCATCCGGTGCAGCAGGCATGGCTGGAGGAACAGGTCGCGCAATGCGGCTACTGCCAGGCCGGCCAGATCATGAGCGCGGTGGCGCTGCTCGACGAAGTCGCCAACCCAAGCGATGCCGACATCGACAATGCCATGGGCGGCAATCTCTGCCGCTGCGGCACCTATCCCAAAATCCGCTCGGCCATCAAGAAGGCCGCGGCGCTCAAGACGGCGGGTCTCTGACCATGGCCAGTGTCGGAAAGATCGCCCGCCGCACGTTTCTGATCGGCGCTGCCGCCGTCGCGGGCGGCGTTGCCGTCGGCTATTACTACTATCGCAAGCCTTTTCCGAACCCGCTCGAGGCCGAACTCGGCAAGGGCGAGGCGACGTTCAACCCCTATGTGAAGATCGGCGCCGACAACACCATCACCATCGTCGCGCCGCGCGCCGAGATGGGGCAAGGCATCTCGACGACGCTTGCCGCCATGGTCGCCGAAGAGCTCGATGTCGGCCTTGACCGGGTCAAGGTCGAGCATGGACCAGCATCCCATGCCTACTACAACGCCGCGATCCTCGAGGAGGGCGGTCCGTTCGCCTTCTTCGACGAGAGCATGACCGCGCAGGCGGTGCGCTCGGGTCTCGGCGTGGCCGGCAAGTTCCTTGCCCTGCAGGGCACCGGCGGTTCGGCTTCGACACGCGATGGTTTTGACAAGATGCGGCAAGCGGGTGCCGCTGCCCGGCAGATGCTGATCGCGGCTGCGGCGCAAGAACTGGGTGTTGCCG
>NZ_RZQY01000487.1:0-4588 GCF_003998575.1 Mesorhizobium sp. M7A.F.Ca.CA.001.10.2.1
GGAGTTGAGCATCGAGACGACGACCGGCATGTCGGCGCCGCCGATCGGGATGATCAGCAGGATGCCGAGCACCAGCGAGGCCGCAACGATCAACCAGAAGACCAGTTTGGACTCGGTGGTGACCAGCAGCACGATCAGGACGACGAGCGCGATGGCAAGTGCCGCGTTGATGAAGTGGCGGCCGCCGATCATGATCGGCTTGCCGGACATGCGGCCATCGAGCTTCAGGAAGGCGATGACCGAGCCGGTGAAAGTGATGGCGCCGATGGCGACGCCAAGGCTCATCTCGATCAGCGCCTGGGCGTGGATGTCGCCATCCGTGCCGATGCCGAAGCTTTCCGGCGCATAGATGGCGGCGGCCGCCACCATGACGGCAGCGAGGCCGACCAGCGAGTGGAAGGCGGCGACCAGCTGCGGCATCGAGGTCATGGCGATGCGGCGCGCGGTGACGGCGCCGACGCTGCCGCCAATGGCCAGGCCGAGCACGATCAGGCCGAAGCGGCCGGCCGAGGGGGTTGCCAGCGCCAATGTGGTGGCGATGGCGATGCCCATGCCGATCATGCCGTAGAGATTGCCCTGGCGGCTGGTGGTCGGATGCGACAGGCCGCGCAGCGCCATGATGAACAGGACGCCGGAGACGAGGTAGAGGAAGGACGCGAAGTTGGCGTTCATGGCGCTCTACTTGTCCTTCTTCTTGTACATGGCCAGCATGCGCTGGGTGACGAGGAAGCCGCCGAAGATGTTGACCGACACCAGCATCAGCGCGACGAAGCCGAAGCCCGCGGCAATGCCGGAGGCGGCGATGCCGACGGCAAGCAGCGCGCCGACGACGATGACCGAAGAGATGGCGTTGGTGACGGCCATCAGCGGCGTATGCAGTGCGGGGGTCACCGACCAGACGACGTAATAGCCGACGAAGATCGCCAGCACGAAGATGGCGAAGCGGAAGACGAAGGGATCGATGGCACCGCCGGACAGCGCATGCGCGGCATCACCCGCCGCGTCGGCACCACCAGGCGCGGTCGCCAGATTGTGCACTGCCAGCCGAACCGCGGCGGAGGCCTGGTCGAGCTGGTCGAGGGCTTTCTGCAGGGTCTGATCCATCACGCGATCCCTTTCGGCTTCGACGAGGGCGACTTGGATGCGGCCGGTTTCTTGGGCGCGGCTTTCTTGGGCGAAGCGTCGGCAACCATGGTTGTGGCCGGGATCGCCGCCGGTTCGACATAAGGCTGCTGGTCGGGCTTGGCGAAGGACGGATGCACGATCTTGCCGCCGTTAGTCAGCATCGTTGCCTTGACCAGATCGTCGTCCCGGTTGATGGCAAGCGTTTTCGTCGTCTTGTCGACCAGCGTTTCGAGGAAGGCGAAGAGGTTCCGGGCATAAAGCAGCGATGCCGACGCCGCGATGCGGCCGGGCACATTGAGATGGCCGACAATCTTGACGTTGTTGGCGGTGGTGACGACCTTGCCGGCTTCGGCGCCCTCGACATTGCCGCCGCGCTCGACCGCCAGATCGACGAGAACCGAGCCTGGCTTCATCGAGGCGACCATCGCCGCCGATACCAGCTTGGGCGCCGGTCGGCCGGGAATAAGCGCGGTGGTGATAACGATATCCTGCTTGGCGATGTGCTCTGATGTGAGTGCCGCCTGCTTAGCCTGGTATTCCTTCGACATCTCCTTGGCGTAGCCGCCGGCCGTTTCGGCCGCCTTGAATTCCTCGTCCTCGACCGCAAGGAACTTTGCGCCGAGCGAGGCGACCTGTTCCTTGGCGGCAGGGCGAACGTCGGTGGCGGTGACGACCGCACCAAGCCGGCGCGCGGTGGCGATCGCCTGCAGGCCGGCGACACCGACGCCCATGATGAAGACCTTCGCCGCCGGCACCGTGCCGGCCGCCGTCATCATCATCGGCAATGCCCGATCGTATTCCGAAGCGCCGTCGATCACCGCCTGGTAACCGGCAAGATTGGCCTGCGAGGACAAGACGTCCATCGACTGGGCGCGCGTGATGCGTGGCATGAATTCCATCGAGAACGCGGTGACGCCAGCCTTGGCCAGGGCTGCCACAGCGGCATCATTGCCATAGGGATCCATGATGGCAATGACCGCTGTACCGGGTTTGTAGCTCTTCAGCTCGGCATCGCCGGGCCGACGCACCTTCAGCACGACATCGGCCTTGACGACATCGGAAGCCTTGCCGATCGTGGCTCCTGCCTTGGAAAACTCCTCGTCGGGGATGCGCGACCGCGTGCCGGCGCCGGCCTCGACGACGACGTCGAAGCCCAACGCCGCCAGCCGTTTCACCGTATCGGGCGAGGCCGCGACGCGCGGCTCATTGGCATCGAGCTCACGAGGGATGAAAACCGTCTGTCCCACCGCATGATCCTTTCGGCCGGAAGCTATTTCCCGCAAGACGCCGGCCGGCCTCGCGGCGGCGCCGTGGACAAGGTGTCGGAAAATCTATCGGAGGATAAAGGCGCCGACGGCCATAATCAGCACGAACAGGATGGTCGCCGAGAAGAAGCCGCCCGCGAAGAAGCCGAAGGCCATCGCCAGAAGCAGGGCTCCGCAGAAAAGCGATCCGTATTTGGCCAGCGCGAGAAAGCCCGCATAGGTGCGGTCATGCTCGGCATAGTCCATCTTCGCGCCCAGTTCGACAGGACCGGTCGGCGAGTGATCAGCCATAGGAATACCCCTTCGAAGACATCTTTCAGGCACATAGCGAAAAGCCGGGCCGAGAGCAATGGCGCTATTGCCGCACAACAGCGGACAACTGCCTCAAAGAAAGGTTGAAGCCGGCTGCCAACGCGCGACGGAGTCCGATCGCTGGATTCTGATGCTTGATGCGGAAAGATGCTTCGAAAGCAGACGCTTGCGTGGCCTAAGCCGGCGCCCTCAGCCGGCTAGATGCGGAAATAGCCCGAGCAACCCGACGACGATCAGATAGAGCGCGACGATGTAGTTCAACAGCCTTGGCATGACCAGGATCAGCACGCCGGCGATCAGCGAGATAAGCGGGGTGAGCGCAAGTGTGGAAATGGTCATGACGGGTTCCTTTGGCATATCCGTGGATTCGGCGACCAATGGCGAGGACGACAAGGCGCCGAGCCATCAGAACGCGTATCCGGCCGGAAAGCTCCAGTGGTTCTGCGAAACGCCTAATCTCAGGCGGCTTCGCGAAAATATTTGGCAGTCGGCAGGATGGTCAGCGGCGCCAATTCTCCAGCACCAGGTGTCTCGAACAGCATACGCTGCTCCAGAGATGTGGATCGGAAGAATGGAAAGCGCGAGAACGACCGCTCGCGAATGGCAGCGACATTGGCGCGATAGAGCACGACCTTGTAGTTCAGGCCTGGATAGTCGCGCAGCTCGCCGATCTGCTCAGAACAGTAGATACGACGGTAGAAACCCGCATGTTCGGGCCGGATAGTCGAGAGACAGTAAGGTGCGTCGAAGTAGAAGCAGGCCATTCCGGCAAGGCGCAGCGTCAGGTACGGGATCTGCGGATAGACCTTCGACCAGTCTGGGTCGGCAGCAAAGCGGCTCGGATCGGCAAAGTGCGCCCCGGCAGCCAGCATCGGGCGCAGGATGTCGCCGTAGACAGTTGTAGACGGCGATTGCGGCGTGGCCCGGCAGGCATGATGAATGCGCACCGTGGAGACCAGGATGCCGTCAATATAGACGCCGAACTTGGAACAATTTTCAGCTTCGTCGAGCTCGTCATGCACAATATGTTCCGGGTTTTCCGGCACCATATCATTCAAGCGATAGGATTTGTAGCGTAACCTATAGATGTCTTCGAGGTCCTCTCCCTTGTCGCAGCGGCGATATTCCGTCCGCTCAAGCATCGCTGAAACATTGCGGGCGAAACTCGACATGCTGTCGGGCGAATTTTCTTCACCCCCGCCCGCCACATGGCCAAGCGCTTCCAACTGCACATCCATACTCAAACCCTCGTAAGTTTCCGCCGCAGTTCAACCTACGACGGGACCCTGAGATGTAAAAGATGAAAATGGAGCACACGTCGTTTACCGATCATTAACGTTAACGATCCGTAAATTTTTATGAAAAGGCGACATTCTTCCCGGCACCGGTCAGCGGCGTGCGGCTCTCTTGGCTGTATTGATGTCCTTGGCGAAGGGCCATACCGTGTTCGACATGGTCTCGATGCCGGAAGCGCTGAGCGCCGAACCGAACAGGAACCCCTGGACAAGGTCGGGCTTGACCTGCAGCGCCAGTATCTTGAGCTGCTCGAAGGTCTCTACACCCTCGACGGTGACCGAAAGCCCCAGCGGCCGCGATAGGTTGACGATACCCTTGAGCAGCTCGAGCGAACGGGGGTTCTGGGTGACGTCCATCAGGAACGAGCGGTCGATCTTGATCTTGTCGAGCGGCAGTTTGTGCAGATAGCTCAGGCTCGAATAGCCGGTGCCGAAATCGTCGAGCGCGATGCGTACGCCGATCTGCTTCAGCTCCTCGATATACTGGCGCGTCAGCGACTTGTCGTCGAGCAGCGCCGTTTCGGTGACCTCGATCTCGAGCCGGGAGGCGGCGAGGCCGGAGCCGGCCAACGCATCGCGAACCTTCTGGAT
>NZ_RZQY01000488.1:0-4578 GCF_003998575.1 Mesorhizobium sp. M7A.F.Ca.CA.001.10.2.1
CGCGATACCGGCGGCGAACACCGCGTTCTCGCGCGCGCGGCCATCGACGCCTCCGGCACATGGTGGCGGCCAAATCCGATCGGCGTCGACGGGCTGCCGGTTGTCGGCGAAGGCGAGGCGTCGGCACGCATCGCCTATGGCATTCCCGACGTGGTCGGCAAGGCGAGAGAAGACTATGCGGGCAAGCGCATCCTGGTCATCGGCGGCGGGCACTCGGCCATCAACGTCGCATTGGCGCTGATGGAGTTGCAGGATGCGGCGCCTGGCACCGAAATCTTCTGGGCGCTGCGCCACGCCAGCATCGAGAGACTGCTCGGCGGCGGGCTGAACGACCAGTTGCCGGAACGCGGCGCGCTTGGATTGGCGGCCAGGCAGGCGATGGCGGATGGCAGGCTGAACATGCTGGCGCCCTTCGCCGTCAACGGCATCGAGAGACAAGGCGAGGGCCTCGTGGTCGACGCCAACCTGGGTGGCAAGCCGTTCAACCTGGCCATCGACCGCATCGTCGTCACCACCGGCTTCAGGCCAGACCTGTCGTTCCTGAGCGAAATCCGCATCGCGCTCGATCACGCCGTCGAAGCGCCGCCGGCACTGGCGCCACTGATCGATCCAAACTACCACTCATGCGGCACGGTTCCGGCGCATGGCATTGCAGAGCTCGCGCACCCCGAACCGGGCTTCACCATCGTCGGCTCGAAATCCTACGGCCGTGCCCCGACTTTCCTGATGGCGACCGGCTACGAGCAAGTCCGCTCGGTGGTGGCCGATATTGCCGGAGACCATGCCGCGGCCCGCGAAGTCCGGCTGGTGCTGCCGGAGACCGGCGTGTGCAGCGCCGTCGGTGTCGTGACGGTGTCGGCAAGCGCCGGCTGCTGTGGCGGGGCCCCGCCCCCCGCTGTCGATGCCTGCTGCGTCAGGGATGCGGACGCCAAGGCAACCGGCGCATCGGGTTGCGGCTGCGCAACCGCGCCAGCCACCGAGACGCGAGAGAATATGGCGGCCGGCGTCGATGCCTGAACGATCTGTCCTGCGCAAGGCAATCTGGGCGCTTGGACTGACCCAGATCATCGGCTACGGCACGCTCTATTACAGCTTCTCGATCCTCGCGCCGGCAATGGCTGGGGAGTTCGGGCTCACGGAAGGCTGGGTATTCGGCGCGCTGTCGGCCTCGCTCTTTGCCGGCAGCCTGTTCGCGCCGACTGCCGGGCGGTGGGCCGACCGCTTCGGCGCCGGGCGCATAATGACCGTCGGCTCGGTGGCGGCAGCCGTGGCGCTGGCGCTGTGCGCCGTCGCGCCCGACCGCGTGACCTTCGTCCTGGCATTGCTGGCAATGGAGCTGGCCTCCAGCTTCGTCCTCTACAGCGCCGCCTTCGTGGCGATCGTGCAGATCGGGGTTCCCCGGCCGCAACGCAGCATCACCCACCTGACGCTCATCGCCGGGTTCGCCTCGACCCTGTTCTGGCCACTGACTTCGGCGCTGCATGCGCATCTGACATGGCGCGAGGTCTATCTTTTGTTCGCCGCACTCAATCTCGGGCTCTGCCTGCCGATCCACGCCTGGCTGATGCGCCTGTCGCGCCGCCACGCAACAGTCATGCCGCAAGAGCGCGGGCCCGCCCCCGATGAAGCGGGCACGCGGCTCGATGCGCGGCGTGGCCGGGCCGTGTTCCTGCTCATGCTGGCGGGGTTCGCCACCGAGGGCTTCGTGCTGTCGGCGATCCTCATCCACATGGTGCCGCTGACGGCGGCGCTGGGGCTCGGGACCGCAGGCCTTTTCGTCTCGACCCTGTTCGGGCCGGCGCAGGTCGCCAGCCGGCTGATCAACATGCTGTTTGGCGGCCGCCTGCAGCAAACGCACCTCGCCGTCATCGCCGCGTCGCTGGTCACAGCCGGGCTGTGCGCACTGCTCCTGACGACGCCATGGCTGCCCGGCGCCTTCGTGTTCGTATTGCTGTTCGGCCTCGGTTCCGGCCTCACCAGCATCGTCGGCGGCACCTTGCCGCTCGAACTCTTCGGCCGCGAGGGCTATGGTGCGCGGCTCGGATGGGCAAGTGCTGCCCGTCAGTTCACCTCGGCCTTCGCGCCGTTCGCGCTCGCCTTCATGATGGCGCGGACATCCGTCGCCAATTCCCTGTGGGTCCTGGTGGTCGTCGCCGCGAGCGGCGTCATCGCCTTCCTCGCCATCGTGCTGCTGAGGCGCCGCGGCCGGGTTGCGTTCGCCATTGGCGGCAATCCGGAAGAGGCGGCCTGACCGCGCCTCAATGTCTGAGAATCTTGCTCAGAAAAGCGCGGCTGCGGTCGGTCCTGGGGTGTGAGAAGAACTCGTCCGGCGTGCCGCTTTCGACGATGGCGCCGGCGTCCATGAACACCACGCGCTGGGCGACCTTGCGGGCGAAGCCCATCTCGTGTGTCACCACCATCATGGTCATGCCTTCATCGGCGACCGCCACCATGACGTCGAGCACTTCGGAAATCATCTCGGGATCGAGGGCCGAGGTCGGCTCGTCGAACAGCATGATCTTGGGTCGCATGCCAAGGCAACGCGCGATCGCCACGCGCTGCTGCTGGCCGCCGGAGAGCTGTGCGGGATAGGCATCGACCTTATCGGCGAGGCCAACCTTGGCCAGCAATTCGCGGCCTGCTTTTTCAGCCTCGGCGCGCGGGATCTTGCGGACGTGGATGGGGGCGAGCGTGACGTTTTCGAGTGCCGTCTTGTGCGGGTAGAGGTTGAACGACTGGAAGACGAAGCCGATCTCGGTGCGCAGCTGCGTCATGTTGGTGGCGGGGTCGCCCAGGCGTTGGCCATCGACGACGAGGTCGCCGTCCTTGATCGCCTCCAGGCCGTTGACGCAGCGGATCAGCGTGCTCTTGCCCGAGCCGCTCGGGCCGCAGACGACGACCACTTCGCGCGGCTCGACGCTGAGCGTGATATCCTTGAGCACATTGAGCGTGCCGAACCATTTGTTGACGCCGCGAAAGTCGATCATGCCGGTTTTGGCAAGGCCCGTTTTGGTCATGTTTTCTGGACCTTTGGGGTTGGAAGTCACAACTGCACCTCGCCATGCGCCGCGCCCATGCGCTGCTCCAGCCGGCGGGCCAGCATGATCAGCGGATAGCAGACGATGAAATAGCCGACGCCGACGAGGAAGAAGACCAGCAGGCCGTTGGGCACACGCTGCACCACCAGCCAGCCAACCCGGGTGAGGTCGGTGAGCCCGATCGCCGAGACGACGGAAGAATCCTTGATCAGCAGCACATACTGCCCGACCAGCGGCGGCAGCACGATGCGCATCGCCTGTGGGAGGACCACCTGGCGCATGCGCTGCAAGCGCGACAGGCCGGACGCCAGCGCCGCCTCGACCTGACCTGTCGGCACCGAGCGGATGCCGGCAACGACGATCTCGCAGATGAAGCAGGCGGCGAGGTTGGTCAGCGCGATGATGCCGGCGGTGAAGGCATCGAGTTCGATGCCGAACTCAGGCAGGATGAAGAAGATCAGGAAGATCTGCACCAGGAACGGCGTGCCGCGGATCAGGTCGACCCAGGCCCCGATCAAGCCCGAGATCAGCCGGTTGCCGCCGGTCCGCAGGATGCCGAGGCCGAAGCCAAGCAGGGTGCCGAGCACCAGGCTGATCAGTGACAGCATCACGGTCATGCCGAGGCCGCGCAGGGCCAGCGGATAAGAGCCGGCGAGGCTTTGCAGTTGTTGCCAGATCATGTCCGCGCCCCCGCCGTGCCGAGCCAGCGGCTGGAGACGCCAGCCAGTCCTTTCAGTCCGTAATACAGCAGCAGGTAGAAGGCGGCGATGGTGAGGAAACCTTCGGCCGGCATGAAGCGGTCGGAAGCGAGCAATTGGCCGGCGCGCGTCAGTTCGGAAACCGAGATCAGCGACAGAAGGGCGGAATCCTTGACCAGCACGATCGCCTGGCCAAGCAGCGGCGGGATCGTCACCTTGAAGGCCTGCGGCAGGACGACCAGACGCATGCGCTGGACATAGGTCATGCCCGAAGCGACGCTGGCCTCGACCTGGCCACGTGGGATCGACAGGATGCCGGCGCGAATGATTTCAGCGATATAGGCGCCGCTGTTGAGCGACAGCGCGAGAATGCCGACGACCAGCTCAGGCAGGACGAAGCCGAGCCGGGGCAGGCCGAAATAGAGGAAATAGAGCTGCGCCAGCAAGGGTGTGGCGCGTACGGCGTCGATATAGGCCTTGGCCGGCACGCGAAACAGCCAGCCGCGCTGCAGGTTCATGGCGCACAGCACGATGCCGACGATCAGTGCGCCGACAAAGGACAGCGCCGACAGCCAGACGGTCGTGATCAGGCCCTGCCCGAACAGCGGCAGATATTCGACAATGGTGCGGAAACTGAAATTTTCGAGCATCGTTGGGTGCAATCCCCAGAGTGCAGGAAACGACGGATGAAGCGAAATTCCAGGCGGTTTCGCGGCGCTTGAGACGCGCGCGAAACCGCCTGGGTTTTATCGCTGCTTAGTGGTCTTTCTTCCAGGCGTCGGAATTGACCCAGTAGTCGAGGTTCTTCTGCAGGCGACCATCGATGGTGACCTGGTTGAGGA
>NZ_RZQY01000489.1:0-4574 GCF_003998575.1 Mesorhizobium sp. M7A.F.Ca.CA.001.10.2.1
CCTTGATGGTGTCGTCGAGCCGCTCGGCAAGATCGGCGCTCATCATCTGGTAGACGATGGCGCCCGACAGGACGAAGGCCAGCACGAACAGGAAGGCGAAGGTCAGAGCCAGCCGGAACGGCGTGCTGCGCAGCAGGCGGGACCATGTTCCGGTCATGACGGCGCGTGCAGGCTGTAGCCGGTGTTGCGGACGGTGTGGATGAGCTGGGTTTCGAAGGGCTTGTCGACCTTGGCCCGCAGCCGGCTGATATGGGTCTCGACGACGCTGGTCCTGGGATCGAAATGAAAATCCCAGACGCGCTCCAGAAGCATGGTGCGGGTGATGACGCGGCCTTCGCCGCGCATCAGCACTTCCAGCAGGCTGAATTCCCGCGGCTGCAGGTCGATCGGCTGGCCCCGCCTCGTGACCCGCCGCATGATCAGGTCCATTTCGAGGTCGGCGACCCGCAGGACGGTTTTCTGCTCCTGCGCCGCCGGCCGCCGGCCAAGCGCGTTGATGCGGGCGAGAAGTTCGGAAAAGGCGAAGGGCTTGACCAGATAGTCGTCGCCGCCGGCCTCCAGCCCCTCGACGCGATCGTCGATGCCGCCGACGGAGGTGAGAAAGATCGTGGGCGTCCGTACGCCCGCGGCGCGCACCGCCTTGATCATCGACAGGCCGTCGAGGCCGGGGATCATCCGGTCGGCGACGATCACGTCGTAATTGCCCCGGGTCGCCGCGAACAGCGCGTCATGTCCGTTGCGAAGGAGGTCGCAGACATGGCCGGCCTCGGTCAGTCCCCTGACGATATAGTCGGCCGTCCTGTGGTCGTCCTCGACGAGAAGCAGTCGCATGAAAGGTCCGGTCCGTTGCCGAGATGGAGAGGCTATCACCGGCACGGGCTTGTTCCTAGGATGTCACGAAGGCGCAGGCATTCGGAGCGGCTTCTCCCAACTTCGTCATCGTCGGGTCCGCGCTGCGTCGCTACGCTCCTTGCTCCGCGCGCGGATGACGAGGCCAAGGCTTCAGTCCAGGTCCAGCAACAGTTCATCGGCCTCGTCGGTTGCCTCCTTCAGGGTCATGTGCAGGACAAGCGCAAAGATACAGCCAAGGAAGAGCAGGCTGGTGAAGAT
Source organism: Mesorhizobium sp. M7A.F.Ca.CA.001.10.2.1 (assembly GCF_003998575.1). Taxonomy (NCBI): domain Bacteria; kingdom Pseudomonadati; phylum Pseudomonadota; class Alphaproteobacteria; order Hyphomicrobiales; family Phyllobacteriaceae; genus Mesorhizobium; species Mesorhizobium sp. M7A.F.Ca.CA.001.10.2.1. The sequence goes on from NZ_RZQY01000489.1 coordinate 1,111, forward strand.
GGTGCCGAGACCCAGGCCGCCGTGCCTGGCCGATCGCGACAGCAGGTCGCCGAAGGAGGCGCCAAGCGGCCGTGTCAGGATATAGGCGAGCCAGAAGGCCAGGATGCCGTCGAGATGCAGCAGCCAGTAGGCGAGCGCTATCAGCGCGATGGCACCGCCGAACAGCAGCCCCGTCGTGAGGTAGCCCATGTCGAAGCTTTCGGCGACGAGGTCGCCGGCGGCGGTGCCGAGCGCGAAGGTCAAGAGGATCGCCAGCCAGTAGAAGATCTCGCGCCTGGTGGTGAAGATGGTGTGGATCGACAGCGTCCTTTCGCTGGCGTACCAGACCGCGAATGTCGCGGCGAGCGCGACCGAGAAGGCGATGGTTGCCGTCTGCAGGCGCACGCCGAAACTGTCGACGAGGCTGTCCGTCACCAGCGTGCCGACGATGCTGATCAGCACCACCGCCGGCCAATAAGCCCACGGCACATAGCATTTCCGCGTAAACTGCAGGACAAGGGCCGCGATCAGGATGCCGGTCATGATCAGCGAGGTGACGGTCAGCCCAAGCCCGATCGTGTCGGCAAGATAATCCGCCGCGGTCTCGCCCGTGGTGACCGCCATCAGCTTGACCAGCCAGAAGTCGAGGGTGACGTCGGGAACCCTGTTGTGGCTCGGTGCGGCGGGTTGTTGCCTGTTGGGCGCGAGCATGGCTGAAGTCCAGAGGTCGATGGTTGCGGCGGGGCGGTTGCGATCCGCCCCGCGCATCGTAAACAAACGAGTTCACACCGGCCTGTCCGGCGGCATACAAATTCGTAAGAATGGGCGCAAAAGGCATTGCCAATGTCTGGCGATGCGTTTGATGGAATGCGGCGCCTTGCATCCGCCATCGCTGTTCAACGGCGCGCTGATGGCGGCCGCGGTGCCGGGCCGCACGTTCGGCCCGACCCATCCTGCGCTCTGGTGATCGGTGGTTCTAGCTACCGAGCGGATGCGGCATGTAGCCGACGAAGCCTGATATCTTCCAGCTGCCGCCGACCTTGCTGCAGAAATACAGCGTCTGCCATTTCAAGCGGTCGACGCTGCCGTCCGCCTTGGCAACCGAGCCGTCGAATTTCTTGTGCAGCACGGCGCGGTCGCCGTCGACATCGATGGCGCGCATGTTGGTGACGCGAAACAGCGCCTCGCGCAGCGGCTCGGCGAATTTGGTCGCCGCCGTCTCCCTGGCCTGGCGCAGCCATTCGTCGCGATAGATTTCGAGCCTTGGAAACTGCAGCCGCCAGGCGTCGGCGTTGTGCAGGAAATGCGCATGCATGCCGAAGAAGCTCGAGGCTACGAAATCATCCTCGACCATGGCCCAGTCCTGGCCGATGAAAGCGTCGATGTCGCGCCGCACCAGCATTTCCCAGAGCGCGTGGCGATCGGCATCGCCTGATGGAAACGGGTTCTTGTCGTAAGTCATCGCTGGGTGTCTCCGCTCTGGCAAATGCGTCTGTACGTTGCGGCTTCCAAGCCGCCCGTCAGCGCGTACGATGCAAGCGCTCTTGTAATAAAGCAACACGGATTTCGAAGAATGTTGCTTTCCAACAAGGCCCCCTATGAGGATCGCCCCGATCGGCGTAAATGTCGATCGAAGCGGGCGCTGCCATGGCACCCCGTCCTGTCATCAGAGGAGGCTTGTCCCTTGCCGAAACAGTGTTTTGGAACATCGCATGTGCCGTTGTCGCCCGCCGTGCGGGCCGGCGATCTCGTCTATGTCTCGGGCCAGGTTCCCGTCGGCAGCGACGGCATCGTGGTCAAGGGCGGCATATCGGAACAGACCGAGCAGGTGCTCGCCAATATCAAGGCCGCGCTGGCGCTGGCCGGCTGCACCATGGACGATGTGGTGAAGACCACGGTCTGGCTGGAAGATGCGCGCGATTTCGGCGCCTTCAACGCGGTCTATGCCCGGCATTTCCCCAAAAACCCGCCGGCCCGCACCACGGTCGAATCGCGGCTGATGATCGATATCAAGATCGAGGTCGAGGCGGTCGCTTACCGGCCTCTGTAGGCAAAGCAACGAAGCGGAGGTGACCTCAATGCAATTCGACCTCCTGCTGAAGGGCGGACGGCTGATCGATCCGGCCGCTGGCCTCGACGCGCCGCGCGATGTCGCCATCGCCAATGGCCGCGTTGCCGCAGTCGATGCCGATATCCCGGCGGACAGCGCAGCGCAGATCGTCGATGCCGGCGGCTGCATCGTCACGCCGGGCCTGGTCGACCTGCACAGCCACGTCTATTGGGGCGGCACGTCGCTTGGCGTCGATGCCGACCGGCTGGCCGCCAAGAGCGGCACCACCACCTTCATCGATGCGGGCAGTGCCGGCGCCGGCAATTTCCTCGGCTTCCGCCGCCATGTCATGGAGCGGTCGAAGGTCCGCATCCTGGCCTATGTCAACATTTCCTTTGCCGGCATTTTCGGCTTCTCGCAGACAGTGTCGGTCGGCGAGTGCAGCGACCTCAGGCTGTGCGAGCCGCGCGAGGTGGTCGCGGCGGTGCGTGAACACCGCGATGTCGTGGTCGGCGTAAAAGTCCGCTCCGGCAAGCATGCCGGCGGCACCAGCGGCATCGCCCCGGTGGATCTGGCGCTGGAGGCCGCCGACCAGGCCGGCCTGCCGCTGATGGCGCATATAGACGAGCCGCCGCCCGGCCGCTCGGAAGTGCTGCCGCGGCTGCGCAGGGGCGACATTCTCACCCACTGCTTCCGGCCGTTTCCCAATGCGCCGGTATTTGCTTCCGGCGCGGTGCGGCCCGACATGCGGCTGGCGCGCGAGCGCGGCGTCATCTTCGACATCGGCCACGGCATGGGCTCGTTCGATTTCGCCGTTGCCCGTGCCATGCTCGAGGAAGGGCTGGCGCCCGACGTGATCTCGAGCGACGTGCATCTCTACTGCGTCGACGGGCCGGCCTTCGACATACTGGTCTGCATGTCGAAGCTGCTGGCGCTCGGCATGCCGCTGGTCGAGGTCCTGCGCGCCGCCACGCAAGCGCCGGCGCAGGCGATCGCCAGGCCTGACCTGGGCACGCTGGCGGTCGGCACCGTCGGCGATGTCGCCGTGCTCCGGCAGCGCCCGGGCCGCTTCACCTTCGTCGATGCGGTCGGCGCGTCATTGGTCGCCGACCAGAGGCTGGTGTCGGATGGCATCGTTATCGGCGGCACCTGGTGGCCGAACGAGGCGGCTGATCACAACGAGACCGAGCGTTTCGTGGCGCAGGCGTCGCATACGCATGTTGAGGTGGCCGCGAGGCATTTTGGGCATCGGCACGATTAGCTCTTGCGGTAGATGGCTACCGCCCCGAATTGCTCGGCTTCCCATAAACCGGCGTCTCAATGCGCTCCATCCGCGCCTTGATCTGCAGCGCCACATATTTCGAATAGAAGCGCGACAGCGCCAGATTGCCGCCGTGGAACCAAAGCGCTTCCTGCGCGGTCGGCTTCCACATGT
>NZ_RZQY01000048.1:0-17725 GCF_003998575.1 Mesorhizobium sp. M7A.F.Ca.CA.001.10.2.1
GCGGCGAGCCGGCGCCAACAGCAGTGCCGAACTGTGCGACGCCTACGGGGCGCTGGCATGTCCCGGCGCAGGCGCACCCGACTATACGGTCAGCTACGCTGACATCGCTCCCAGCCCTCAGGTCGTCAACAATTACGAGATCGGCATTCGCGGCGGCGATGTCGACTATGGCGGCTCGCTGTCGGCCTTTTTGTCCACCTCCGACCAAGGCGTGAACTACGACATCGCCTCCAACCGCGTGTCGCAGCAGAAGGAGGAAATCTGGGGCGTCGAAGTCACCGCATGGTGGAACCTGACCGGCAACCTCACCGTCGGTGGCCTCCTTGGCTATACCGAGGGGCGCTACGACAATGACGGCGATGGCAATATCGATGCGTGGCTGCCGAACAACAGGATAGCGACCCCGGTGCACGGCACGGTCTACGGGACCTATGTCTTCGACAACGGCCTCAATCTTCGCAGCGAGGTCCAGTTCTTCACCAGCCGGGACAAGATAACGACCGTACCCGAGATCAAGGGCGCGGCACTGGTAAATATCCTTGCGAGCCACAAGGTCGGCAAGGGCGATCTCAGTGTCGGCGTCGAGAACGTCTTCGACACCAACTACATGAATCCGACAGCTAGCGCCACGCGCAACAATGTCGTCAATGGTTTCGGCCGCATGGTATCGCTCGGCTACAAGGTCACCTTCTGAGATGGTTCGTTTCGAGATGCACAAGGACGGCATCGTCGACCTGCGCCTCTACCCTCCGCACGCGGCAACCGACGAGGCCGACTACCTCGAAGCGCTCGACCGGATCGGCAACCTCGATGGACCCTATGCCATCGTGGTGGATATTGCCGGCAGCACTCATCTCTCCCGAGAGGGGGAAGTCCGTCAGGCCGCATGGGCCAAGGCCACGCGGCAGCGCATCTCCAGCGCATGCCGGGCCTTGGCACTGGTGCGTGACAATCCCAACCCACGATCGCGGCAATCGTTCGAGCGGCTCTGGGCTATTCCGGTCCACGTCACCAGCGACAGAGAGGAAGCGCGGCAGTTCGCCGCCAAACATCTCGACAAGGCAGTTCGGCCATGAGCGGGCTCGCATCCGAGACCATCAGCCGGCCGGCAGAGCGGCGGGATTGGCAGCGTTTGCGGCTGTTCGCCGTGCTGGCGGGTCTCTACCTCGCCCAGGGTATTCCGGGTTATCTCCTGGTCGCCGCGGTGCCGCCGATCATGCGCGAGCTTGGCGTGTCGAGAACGGCCATCGGCATGCTTGCCGTCCTGATGATCCCGCTGACGGTGAAATTCCTCTGGGCACCGCTCGTCGATCGGATCAGGCCGATGGCGATCGGGCACCGCCGCGGATGGATTCTTCCCACGCAGATCGGGACTGTGATCGCCATAGCGGCACTCGCCCTTGTGGAACCGACCAATCTGAAAGCCATATTCGCAATAGGTTTCGCGATCGCGGTGCTGACCTCGACGCAGGACATTGCAACCGACGGCTATGCCACGCTCGCCCTGAGGCAAGAGGATCGCGCCGTTGGAAACGCAATCCAGGGCGGAGCGGTCGCACTCAGCGTCATCGTCGGCGGCACCGTTTCCCTGCTTCTCTATGGCTGGGTCGGCTGGCAGGCGATGGTGCTGACGATCGCGGCGGTCTCAGCCCTGCCATTGATTGCGATCGCCTTCATGCCGGAGGACACCGCTACAAAAAACGCCGAACCGCGGGCGAAACCTTCGATCTCCAGCTTTCTCAAGCGCCCGGAAGCCGTGACCGTCCTGATGATCGCACTGACCTACCGGGCGAGCGAAGGGCTGGTGAAATCCATGGAGGGATCCTATCTCGTCGACGTCGGATTGCCGCTGTCGGCGATCGGATATCTGAGCGGTATTTCTGCGGCGACGGCCGGCATTGCCGGATCCTTCATAGCGGCCATGCTTGTTCGACGTTCCGGCGCCGGCCGAACGCTGCTGCTGCTCGGCGCCTTGCGCACGATCTGCTTCCTGTTGTTTGCCCTGCATGCGGCCGGCGAAATCACGGGCATATGGACTCTTTTGGGAGCGGCGGGGTTTCAGACCTTGATCCGCTATATGGAGATTGTGGCGCTCTACAGCCTGTTCATGGCGGTGTCATCGAAAGATCAGCCTGGAACGGACTTCACCATTCTGTCCTGCGCCCAGATCATCATCTACCTGATCGGCTCGATGATGGCCGGTGCGATCGCCGACCGCATCGGCTATGGCGCACTTTTCACCCTCTCGACGCTCGTCTCCGGTCTGGCCGTCGTGCTGACTGTTCACCTTCTTTCGCGGCTCTCGAAGAAAAGCGCGGGAGCGGACTTCGCCTGAAATTCCAGCATGGAAGACATCGTGCGCCACGAGCTGGTCCGGGCCGATTGGTGGCAGCCAGGCAGACAGGCGGGCTCGATGTCTCCAGGACAGCCGAAGGCGCGGCGTCAACGAGAATTTCGTGGTCGAACATGGCCGCTGACCTGCACGCCGTCCTCGGCACGCAGGTACAGGAAGCCGGGGACGGACAGCAGCGGGATGACCGCGGTCAGCAGGAACACCTGGTGGAAGCGTTCCGCTGTCACGATGCGGGTTTCTCCTGCGACAAGGCCCAGCACCATGGCGGCGATCGAAACGCCCAGGGAAACGCTGAGTTGCTGCAGGACGCCGCCGAGACTGGTGGCGCGGCTGAGCTTGTCGTCCGGCAGGTCGGCATAGGACAGCGTGTTGGAGGTCATGAACTGCGCCGACCGGATGACCCCGAAGACAAAGACGTAAAGGCCGATCATCCAGTGCGGCGTATCGGCTTCGATCAAGGCGAAGCCCCCGACAGCGGCGGAGCCGACCACCGCGCTGCCGATGAGCACGACATTGAAGCCAAAGCGCCGCAACAGCGGCGACAGCAGCGGCCGAATGAGCAAGGCGCCGAAGCTGCCGACGAATGTCAGCGAGCCCGAGGTGACCGGGCTCATGCCAAAGCCGACCTGCAGCATCAGCGGCAACAGGAAAGGCACGCCGTTGAGGCCAACGCGGCACAGGCCGCCTGCGAGCGTACCGACCCAGAACGAGCGAAATCGAAACAGTGTCAGATCGACTGCCGGTGCAACGACGCGGCGCGCATAGCGCCCGAAGGCGAGCAGCAGCAGGATCGCCGCGGCCAACACCAACGCTGTCGCCGAAACGGAGATGATCGGCCTACCGATGCTTTCCAGTCCGAACTGCAGCAGCGCGACTCCGCATCCCACCATCAGGAACCCGGCGAAGTCGAAGCGCTGCACCGCCTCCTCGCGGAAATCGTCGACGAAGCGCAGCGCCGCCAGAATGCCGAGACAACCGAAAGGCACGTTGACATAGAATATCCAGCGCCACGATGCATAGGTGGTCAACAGGCCGCCGAGCAGCGGCCCGATCACAGGCCCCATGATGGCGGGCAAGGTCATGTAGGTCATGGCGGTGATCAACCCGCTGCGCGGAAAGCTGCGCAGCAGGATCAGCCGCCCGACCGGCGTCATCATGGCGCCGCCCAGCCCCTGCAGGGCGCGCATCGCCAAAAGCATGCCGAAACTGTTGGCCATGCCGCACAGCGCCGAGCCGAGGGTGAAGGTGAAAAGCGCGAGCGCGAACACTTTTCGTGCGCCGAACCTGTCGGCGAACCAGCCGCTGACGGGAATGAATACGGCCAGCGTCAGGATGTAGGTGGTGATCGCCAGGTTCAGCCTGACCGGCGTCGTGTCGAGGCTGCGCGCGATGGCAGGGATCGCGGTGGTGATGATGGTGGAATCGAGCTGCTCCATCAGAAAGGCGATGGCGACGATGATTGGAATAATCAGTCTCAGCCTCGGATCGCGCTCGGTGGCAAATTGAGGCTGTTCCAATGCTGTTGCCATTCCGTCATGCAGGCGGCTGCCCCATTCCAGATGGCGCGTCCGCGTTCAAAGGCAAGGTCGCCTTCCGTGCGGCAAGCCGGCCGAGGCCCCGATCGCACAGCCTGTCTTATGGTCCGACGGATAGGCAAGCGGTAGTCATTTCCTCCTTGATGGAAGTCAACAAATTTTGACTGCCCGCCCCTTCGAGAGGAGACCGGCAAGACAGCGCATTGAGCGTCCAAACTGCGGACGCCAGGGCATTTGCGTTTCAGTGAACGCCAGTTCCGATTTCGTGTCGCAACGTGTCAGGTAAGAGGCTGTCTAACAGCCGCCATGAGCGCTTGACGAAGCAGCGAGATTGAGCCACTTGTCGACTAGTATACAAGTGGTGAGGCCATGCTTGAAGTTCTCGTTCGCGCGCCGCAGTCGCTGGAAGTCCGGCAGGGCACGATACCCCAGCCCGGGGCAGGCGAAGTCGTCGTTCATGTCAGCCGTGCCGGCATCTGCGGCTCCGACATTCACATCCTGCATGGCTCCAATCCGTTCGCCGTCTATCCACGTATCATCGGCCATGAATTCGCCGGCAGCGTAACAGCGCTCGGACGCAATGTGACCGGCATTGCGACGGGAGACCGTGTGGTGGTCGATCCCGTGGTGTCGTGCGGCCACTGCTATCCCTGCCGGGTCGGCCGCTCCAATGTCTGCGCCAACCTCGAAGTGATGGGCGTTCACCGCGACGGCGGTTTTCGCGCCTTCGTCGCGGTGCCGGCGGCAAATGTCATACCGGTTCCAAGGGATATGCCGTTTGGGCTGGCGGCACTGGCCGAGCCGTTTTCCATCGCCGCCAATGTGCTCGATCGTACCGGTTGCGGACCCGAGGACACAGCGCTGATCTATGGCGCCGGCACGGTCGGCGTCACTGTCCTGCAGGTCGCCAAACTCAAGGGCGCACGGTGCATCGTTGCCGATATCGACGAAGCCCGCCTGGAGCGAGCGCTCCGCTTCGGTGCCGACAGGGTGATCCACTCTGTGCGCGATCCCGTGCCGGCCGCGGTGCGCGGTGAAAATGACGGTCTTGGCCCGACGCTGGTCATTGACGGCGCCGGCATTCCCGCACTTCTCGACGAGGCTTGCCGGCTGGCCAGCCCGGCGGGCCGCATCGGCCTGCTCGGCTTTTCGGACGCCCCATCCAACCTCAGCCAGCAGGAAGTGGTGCGCAAGGAACTGACCATCGTCGGCTCGCGCCTGAACCGCCGGCTGTTGCCGCGCGTCGTCGAATGGCTGGCCGACAAGCGGCTCGATCCGCAAGGCATGATCACGCAGGTGTTCGCGGCGGCCGATGCACGCGCAGCCTTCAACTTGATCGAGAAGGAACCGGAGCGAACGCTCAAGGTTCAGCTGGACTTCTCGTAAGCCGGAATTAGCCCTCGACCAGCGCGACGGCGCGCAGCGGTGATCCGCTACCGCCTTCGATCGCCAGCGGCAAGCTGATCAGGAAGCACCAAGGCGGCAAGTCACCAAGCCGTGCGAAATTCTCGCCGATCAGGATGCCTGCTGAAAGCAACGTATTGTGCGCCGGGAAATCCTCGCTGCCGAAACAATCGATCGACAGGCAGTCCGAGCCGACGATGCGCGCACCGCGCTCGACCAGCAATTCGCTTGCTTGCGGCGACAGTCCTGGCCAGTCGGCGAGAAACGCAGCCGGATCGTCCCAGAGCCGGTCCCAGCCGAAATGGAAGAACACGGCGTCGCCCTGCCGTATGCGGCCATGTTCGGCCTCGAAAGCAAAGATAGAATCCGGCTCGACCGCCTGCCGGGGCTGACAGCCACGCGCATCGATCGTCACCATGCGGCCGAAGAAACGCTCGACCGGAATGCCGGAGATGGCAGCACCGCCGCGGATGAAATGGACCGGCGCGTCGAAATGCGTGCCGGTGTGCTCGCTCATGGCCAACGCATGGTTGCAGGCGACGTCGCCGCGGTCATAGGATTCCACCATCTCCTGGCAGTAATGCGGGTGCGTCGGCCACACCGGCATGCCGGGCTTCATCGGATGCGTCAAATCGACGAAGGAAACCGCCTCTGTTTCGAACAGCTTGGCGAGCGTGTCAGTGGCGGATGTCATCTGACGCGAGGCCTCGGCACGAGAACGACGATCAGGATGATCAGCACGCCGGTCAAAAGGAAGCGCACGCCTGCCTGGATGCCAAAGGTGTTGAGCATGGTAGACATCAGGTTGAAGAACAACGCAGCCCCCCATATGCCTACCGCGTTGGCCTGCCCACCAGCGACGCTGGTGCCGCCAAGCACCACCACGGCGATCGATTCCATCAGATAGGCGTCACCCATGTTGAGTGCTGCCCCGCCGCTGAAGCCGGCAAGCAGGAAGCCGGCGAGCGCCGCCGCCGTGCCGCACAGCATATAGGCAATCAACCGCACCCGTGCGACGTTGATGCCGGCAAGCCGCGCCGCCGGTTCGCTCTGGCCGGTGGCCAGCACTTGCCGGCCCCAGACCGTGCGTTTGAGAGCGATCATGGCGGCCAGCGTCAGCAGCATCACCGCGATCGGCATGAATTGCACACCGCCAAGGCTCATCGAGGTGAACCGGGAAAGGCCTGCCGGCGGCTTCAGCGTCGCCTGGCCGCCGAGATTGAAGGCAAGCGACTGGAAGACGAAGCTCCAGGCGAGCGTCGCGATGATCGGCGGCAGCCTGAGCGCGACGATGGCAAGGAAGTTCGCGGCACCAGCGACAGCGCCGACGGCAAGTGCTGCAAGCAGGCCAGGCAGCAGCATGCCGTCGGACCCTTGCATCACCGTCATCGACACATAGGCGGCCAGCGTCAGCACGGATGGCACGGACAGGTCGATATTGCCCGGCCCGGAAGCGACCACGAACATCTGCCCGGTTCCCACCACCACGCTGAAGGCACCGAAGGCGAGCGCGCCCGACAACGTGGCGCCGGCACTGCCGATGCCCGAATAGGCTGTCGTCGCCAGCCACATTGCGAGCGCCACGATGAAGCCGTAGGTCCACGGCGCGAGGCTCAATCTCCGGGTCATCGCGTCCGCTCCGACAAAAGCACGCGCCCGGCCAGCACGAGAAACAGGATGACGCCCTGGGCGCCGATCTGCCACGTCGGCGGCACCTGCAGGAAAGACAAAAGCGAGCCCGCGAGCGACAGCGTCAGAGCGCCGACCACCGTGCCGACCGGCGAGACGACGCCGCCGGTAAAGGCGCCGCCGCCGAGGATCACCGCGCCGACGCCGAGCAGCGTATAGGCCGGCGCGACATTGGCGTCGCCCGATGTGGTGAGGCCGGTCAGCGTCAGCCCGGCCAGACAGGCGAGCAGGCCGGCGACCGCATAGACCGCGACCCGGATGCCGATAACGGACCAGCCGGCGCGCTCGACGGCGCGCGGATTGCCGCCTGCGCCGCGCAGCACCACGCCATAGGAGGAGCGTGAGATGACGAGATGGCCGGCGAGCGCCGCCAGTGCCGCCAGCCAGATCGACAGCGGCATCAAAGGCGGCTGCCAGCTCATGAAGGCGGCAAGCCATGCGGGTGCCGAGCCACCCGGTGCCGGCAACAGGATGACGGCGATGCCGAGCCAGATGAAGGACATGCCCAGCGTCACGATGATCGAGGGCAATTGCCGGGCATGAATAAGCAGGCCGAAACCGGCATAGGCGGCGATCAGGACGATGTAGCACAGCGCCGCGATTGCCGGCGCGTCCCCGAGATAGAGCGCCGTGACGCAGGTGATCAGCCCGACAAAGGCGCCGTTCGACAGGTCGATGTCGCCCAGCATGATCACCATCATCTGCGCCAGCGCGGCAAAGACCAGCGGCACCGAGAGCTTGAACAGCAGATGGAAGCCGAAATAGCTCATCGCCGCCGGGCGGATGCTGAAGATGATGGCCAGCATAACCAGCAGCGCGATAGCCGGCAGGCCGACCTGCATGGCATTGAGCAAGGCCGAACGCGGATTGGAAGGAGAACGGGCCGGAACTCGGGCAGCCGCGTCAGACATGGTCGCCTCCGAACGACGCCTGCAGGATACGGCCGGTCTCGATGGCCTCATCTTCCAGCCTGGTCACGGCGCGGCCCTCGCGGAAGACATAGATGCGCTCGCAATTGGTCAGCTCTTCGAGTTCGGTTGTGTACCAGACGAAGGCGCGTCCGTTCTCGGCCTCCGCGCGGATCAGCCGGTAGACCTCCTGCTTGGTGCCGACATCGACGCCGCGCATCGGATCGTCGAGGAAGATCACCTCGGCGTCCGACGCCAGCGCACGAGCGAACAGCACCTTCTGCTGGTTGCCGCCGGACAGCGACATGATCGGCGTGTCGATCGAAGGCGCCTTTACCTTGAGCCGCTCCGACCAGGTCTCGGCCAGCTTGCGAGCGGCGGCGCCTGAAATCATGCCGCCCCGCGTCAGCGCATTCAGGCTGCGGATGGTCAGATTGTCGGCGATAGACCACAGTGAGAACACGCCTTCAGAGCCGCGGTCGCCGGCAACATAGGCACCCGGCAAGGCCTCGCGCTGCCGGCGCGCGGCATAGAACATCGCGCGCAGCCGCTCGCGCTGGCCGTGGCCGTCGAGCCCGGCGAAACCGATGATCTCGCCCTTGCCGACTTCGATGGTCAGATCAGCGGTGTCGCGGCCGGCATGCCGGATAACCGGAGCTTGCACCGACGACGCCTTGCCTACGGAGCGATCGCGGGGCCGCTCGATGCTGCCCATCAATTCGACAAGCGCGGCGCGCGACAGGCCGGCGGTCGGCCGCTCGGCGACGACCTTGCCGTCGACCATGACGACGGTGCGGTCGCAGACGGCGAGGATCTCGTTCAGTCGATGGGTGATCAGGATGCAGGCGATACCACGTCCGGCGGCACGACGAATGTGGGTGAGCAGTTGCTCCGTCGCCTCATGGCCGAGCGCCGAGGTTGGCTCATCGAGAATGACGGCGCGCAATTTGATGCTGGTCTGCGTGAAGGCGCGAGCGATCTCGACCATCTGTCGCTCGCCGATCGGCAGGTCGGCGACCTTCCTGTCGAGGTCGATGCCGTGGCCAGGGAAGATCTCGTCCAGCACCGGACCGATTACCTGGCGCGCGCGCCGCCGCCAGCCCAACCCACGCAAGGACCTGTGCACGATGCGGGTGTTTTCCGCCGACGTCAAATTGGCGCAGAGCGACAGTTCCTGAAAGATACAGCGCAGACCGGCCTGCTGGGCACTGGCCGCACTCCAGGCACCGATCTCACGTCCGCCGACGCGAAAGCTGCCGCTGCTGCGCTCGATGGTGCCGGCCAGCACGTTCATCAGCGTCGACTTGCCGGCGCCGTTGTGACCGACCAGGCCAACGACCTCGCCGGGGTTCAGATGAAAATCCACGCCGCCCAAGGCATGCACGGCATCATAGCTCTTGCGGACATTGCCTACCTCGACAAGAGGGCTGTCAGCATCGCCTCTCTCTGCTGCGTCCTTTTTGGGCGACGTGGGATCGTTCATCATTCGGCCATGCTGCTCATTTCGGCGCGGGTACGCCGGGCAGAGGTTCTTTCTTTACGTTGGCGTCGATGATCTTGGCCACTAGCTCCTGCGGATATTCGGCATTGACAACGCCGCCTGCGGGAACCGTCTTCAGCCAGGCGTCGAGGTCAGGCTGATTGATCTGCAGGAGCGGCACCTCGACGAATTTCGGCACCTGCTTGCCGGCCAGGATCTGCTGCGCGACCCAGAACGCGACCTGCGAGACGCTGGGCGTGGCGCCCAGCGAGAAAGTTTCGTAGCCGCCGGCATCATGCTCCTGCTTCCACAGCGCCAATTCGTCCTGGCGGTTGCCCATGATGATGATCGGCAGCGGCCGGTTGGCGGCCTTGAATGCCTGCGCCGCGCCATAGCCGTCGCCGCCCTGCGTCAGCACCGCATCGACCTGAGGCAGCGACGGCAGGATGCCCGACACTTCCTTTTGTGCCACGGTCGCCGTCCACTGGCCATAGACCTCGCCGACAGCCTTGTAGCTGGCGTGCGCCTTCATCGCCTTCTCGACGCCCTCATGCAGGCGCTTGTCGAAACCGTCGCCGGCCATACCGCGGATCTCGAGGATGTTGGCCGGTTTGTCGCCGAGCTTGCTGGAGATGAAATCCAGTTCTGCCTTGGCATAGGAGTCAAGGTTGTAGTCGACGACATAGGCGCAAGGCTCGGTGACGCCGCTGGCGAAGGCAACGACCGTGATACCGGCATTGCAGGCATCCTTGATGGCGCCGTTGAGTGCGGTGTCGGAGCCGGCAAGGACGATGATCGCGTCGTAGCCCTGCAGGATCAGGTTCTCGATCTGGCTGGCCTGTTCGGTCACCGAATTGTTCGAGCTGACGACGGCTGTTGCGGCGATCTGCTTGTCGGCCACGGCCTTGGCGCCCATTTCCTCGAAGCTCTTGATCATCACCTGGCGGAAGGAATTGCCGGCGTAGGAATTGCTGAAGGCGATCTTCTTGGCCGAAGTGTCGCCCTTGGCGACGCCTTCATCGGCGCGCGCGTCCAGCGCTGCAAAGCTGGTGCAGCCGAGCATGGCTGCAATGAATAAGGCTGTGGTCCTGCTCATTGTTGTTCTCCTCCGGTTGAAAGTCATAGCGTCCTCCCGCCGATCCTTTCGAACGAAAAATCTCAGCCCAGCCCGAGATCAGGCACGGCATCGTTCAAATGGTCGGCGAAATTCGTGTTGGGCAGCAGCGGATACCAGCCCGGACGGCCGGGATCGCGGTCGTAGGCATAGCCGCCCAGCGAGCGATAGAGCTCGGCATAGGTGGCGAGTTTGTCACGATCGAGCTCGACACCGAGGCCCGGTGCCTCCGGCACCGCGATCGCACCATTCTCGTAGGGCATCTTGCCGCCGATGATGATGTCGTCGGCAAGGTGGTGATAATGCGCGTCGGCGGTGAAGACCAGGTTGGGCAGCACAGCGCCAAGATGCAGCATGGTGGCGAGCTGGATGCCGAGTTCGCCAGAGGAATGCACCGCAATACCGAGACCGAACGTGTCGCAGATCTGCGCGGCGCGCACGCAGGCGCGGATGCCGCCCCAGAAGGTGGTGTCGAGCAGGATCACGTCAACCGCAGGGTCGCGCACATTGGTGGCGAGCTGTTCGAAATCGATGACGATGGTGTTGGTGGCCAGCGGGATGGAGAGCTTCTCGCGCAAGCGGCGCATGCCGGCAAGGCCCCAGGTCGGATCCTCGAAATAGTCGTTCCTGAGATCGGAAATGGCTTGGCCGAAACGCAGCGCCTCTTCGACCGACAGGGCGGCGTTCGGATCGTAGCGCAGCGTGTCGGCAGGAAATTCGGCGGCGAGCGCCCTGAAACACTCCAGCTCATAGTCGGGGTGAAACACGCCGGCCTTGAGCTTGTGGGCGTGAAAACCATGTTCGGCCTTGAGCGCGCGGGCATGCTCGAGCAATTGATCGATGGTGCGGACCTCTCCCTTGCCGCTGCGGCGGTCGGCATAACGGAAGAACAGATAGGAGGCGAAGCCGATCCGGTCGCGCACGCGCCCGCCAAGCAATTGGTAGACCGGCACGCCGAGCTTCTTGCCGATAATGTCGAGACAGGCGAATTCCAGCGCTGCGTGGAGCTGCGTGCGATTGTTGTAGAGCGACGCCGTCGGATTGCAGATGGCATAGCGCATCCGGTTGAGATCGAAAGGGTCATGGCCGACCAGGTAGGATTTCAGCCCGGCGAAAGCGAGTTCGGCGCCGGCGCCGCCACCGCCCATCTCGCCGAGCCCAACAATGCCTTCGTCGGTTTCGACCTCGACCACGGTGCGGACAAAGCGTCCCCAATGCGTACCGTTGCTGTGCCGCAATGCTGCTTCCAGCGGAACGGTGATGGTGGTCGCCTTGATGTCCGTGATCTTCATGCCGGCTCCTCTCCCCCTAGCCTGCCGGCGTCATACACACTACCATGGTAGTATGTCAATACAGCGTCAATCCTGCTTGCCGCTTGAGTTGGGACGTGCGTGGTGTCATGACCGGAGCAGTGCAGCGCCATTCACAGCAACGGATTCGTCATGGGGACCAAGCTTTCGGGGGCGACCAGGTTTTCAGGCAATGCTGCCAGGCTGAAGAACGCCGGTCAGCGCGACCCCTCGCGGGTGCTGGAGCCGGTCAACAATCGCATGCCGATCTCGCCGCAGATCTACGAGCGCCTGCGCCGCGCCATCACGACGCTGGCGATGTTGCCGTCGGAGGCGCTCAGCGAACAGGACCTCGCCCAGCAGCTCGGTGTCAGCCGTACACCGGTGCGCGAGGCGCTGATCCGGCTTGCCGATGAAGGGCTGATCGACATCCTGCCGCGTCGCGGCAGCTTCGTCGCGCCGATCCGCCTGAGTGACGTCGAGGAAGCGCAGTTCATTCGCGAGGCACTCGAAGTCTCCGTCGTGCAGAAGCTGGCCGGCCACGGTTCGAGCGCCTTCATCGCGGCAGGCAGGGTGAACCTTGCCCAGCAGGCCAAGGCAGTGGCCGAGGGCGACCGCGAGCTTTTTCTCGAGCTCGACGAGGGCTTCCATCGCAGCCTTTGCGAAGAGGCCGGCCTGCCCAAGAGCTGGCGGGTGATCCAGGTGGTCAAGCTGCAGATGGACCGTGTGCGCTATCTGAGCCTGCCAGAGCCCGGCCACCTCGAAACGCTGCTCGCTCAGCATGTGGCGATCTTCGAGGCCGTGGAGACCGGCGAGGCAAAGCAGGCAGGCGCGCGTATGGCGGCGCATTTGCGCGAAGTGCTTCGCACGGTTCAACGGCTCAACGTGGCCCGCCCGGACCTCTTTGGCCAATGATCCGTCGACCGCTCATTGTGCCATTGGGTGAAGAGCAGACGCCTCGGACGTGCTGCCACATTCTTAATGAGGGATTCCTGCGCGCCAAGGCCTGATGCGCGTATGCTACGGGCGCTTCGCTTGCCTGGCGTCAGCCGCCGAAGCGCGGTTCCGCAACGCCTTTGATGCCAAGGCCCGTGATGGCGAACAGGCTACCGCGCAAAACGCCGTCGCCGGGAAAACGGGGTAGCGGCGGCTTGGCCATCGAGGTGACGTAGAGGGTGTCGAGCTTCGGTCCGCCGAACATGACGCTGGTGATCTTCTTGACCGGCATGTCGATGATGCGATCGATGCTGCCATCGGGGGCGTAGCGGATCAGTCGGCCGTCATAGACCAGCGCATTCCACAGATAGCCCTCGGCATCGACGGTCGAGCCGTCCGCCGCACCGCCCCGGCTCGTGTCGACGCGCACGAAGGTACGCCTGTTGGTGGCGACACCGGTGGCGATGTCGTAGTCGTAGGCCCATATCTCGCCGGTCCAGGTGTCGGCGAAATAGAAGGTGCGGTCGTCGGGGCTCCAGCATGGACCGTTGGAACAGATGATGCCGGAATCGATCCGGGTGACGGAGAAATCCGGATCGAGCCGGTAGAGCCCGCCGGACGGCCCCTCTTCCATCGTGTCCATGGAGCCAGCGAAGAAGCGGCCGCGCCGGTCAACCTTGCCGTCGTTGAGCCGGTTCATCGGCTTGTCCGGCTCGGGATCGTGGATCAGCGTCACATCGCCGGAGGCGAAATCGAGCAGATGGAAACCGCGCTGCAGCGACACCACGGCGCCGCTACCGTCCTTGCGCAGCGCCATCGAGCCGATCTTCATCGGCACATCCCATGACCGGATCTCGCGTCCGTCGGCGGTCGCCCGAAACACGCGCCCGTCGAAGCTGTCGATCCAGTAGAGTCGTTCCTGTTCGACGTCCCACAGCGGTCCTTCGCCCAGCGTGGTCTTCACGTCCACCACGACTTCGATCTTCATGCCGTCCTCCTCCGTTTTTGCGTCTCGCGGCGATTGTTCGGGCCGCCTCAGAAAGCGACCTTGTCGCCGCCTTTCAATGACAGGATTTCGCGTGCCTCGTCGGGCGTCGCCACCTCCATGCCGAGCCCTTCGATGATCTTGCGGGCCAGCAAGACCTGCTCGGCGTTCGATTTGGCAAGCTTGCCCTTGCCTGCCCACAGACTGTCCTCCAGCCCGACTCGGATGTTGCCGCCAAGCGCTGCCGATTGCGCGGCTATGCGCAGCTGGCTGGCGCCAGCGCCGAGAACCGACCAGCGGAACTGGTCGCCGAACAGCCGGTCGGCAGTGCGCTTCATATGGGCGACGTCTTCGGGATGGGTGCCGATGCCGCCGAGCAGTCCGAACACCGACTGCACGAAGAAAGGCGGCTTCACCAGCCCGCGGTCGGCGAAGTGCGAGAGGTTGTAGAGATGGGCGATGTCGTAGCACTCGAACTCGAAGCGCGTGCCGTTGTCGTAGCAGGTCGCCAGGATGTACTCGATGTCCTTGAACGAGTTGCGAAAGACGAGGTCGCGGGTCGCTTCCAGATGCGGCTTTTCCCAGTCGAATTTGAAGGTCTCGTATTTGTCGGCGAGGTGATAGAGCCCGAAATTGATCGAGCCCATATTGAGCGAGGCGACTTCCGGTTTGAACTGGGCGGCCGGGCGCACGCGCTCCTCGACCTTCATGTACGGGCTGCCACCGGTGGTGATGTTGATGGCGGCGTTGGTGCCTTGCTTGACGCGCGGCAGGAAGCGAGCGAAGGCCTCCGGCGTCTGGTCGGGCTTGCCGGTTTCCGGATCGCGCGCATGCAGATGCAGGATTGCGGCACCGGCTTCGGCAGCCGCGATCGCCTCCGAGGCGATCTGGTCTGGCGTGATCGGCAGATAAGGCGACATCGTCGGCGTGTGGATGGCACCTGTCACCGCGCAGGTGATGATGACCTTGCCCTTGGTCTGTGCAGGCCCCGGCTTGCGGCTGGTTTGCGTCATTCTCCGAACTCCTGATCCGATTTTCTCTTGTGGGCGGCGAGCGCCATGAGCCGGCGGTCACGCCACACCTGCCGGTCGCCCAGGCTTTGCTGTGGCAGTCGCTTGCGGCGATCAGCCTCGACCGTGTCGATGACCTTGCCGGCCCAGTCGACGCGTCGCTGCGTCTGGGGAAAGATGTTGGAATAGATGCCCTGATAACGCTCGACATAGTCGCGCACGCCGCCAGGCGCATTGAGATCGATGGTCTCGAATGGACCCATGAACGACCAGCGCAGCGCCAGCCCGTCGCGGATGCCGATGTCGACATCCTCGACACTGGCGTAGCCGTCGGCGACAAGCCGGAAAGCCTCCTCCAGCAATGCGCCTTGCAGGCGGTTCATGATGAAGCCGTCGAGTTCGCGGTTCATCACCAGGGGCGCATGACCGGCGTCGATGAGGAAGGCGCGGGTTGTCTCGACCGTCTCGGCGGACGTCCATGGCGCCGGCACGATTTCGGCCGCCGGAATGAGATAGGGCGGGTTGATCGGATGCACGACCAGGCAGCGCTGCCGCCCTTGCAGATGGTCGGTGAATTTCGACGGCAACAGCGCCGAGGTGGAACTGGCGATGACTGTTTGCGGATCGGCAAGGCTGTCGATCAGCGAGAACACCTCCCGCTTCACCTCGAGGTTTTCAGGCGTGTTCTCCTGGATATGGACCGCACCAGCCAGCGCCTCTGCCAGCTCGGCGACAATGGTGATCCGGCCGAGCACGGCGTCGACCGCCTGTCCCCGCAACAGGTCGTTCCGGGCGAGATCACCGAGCACGCCGGCAATGTAGTCGCGGGCGCCACCCGTGGCAGTGGGCAACTGGTCCCACATCCGCACATCATGGCCGGCGCGGGCAAAGCTGATTGCCCAGGCCCGCCCGATGAACCCGCTTCCGACAATTGCGACATTGGCCATGGATAGGCTCCTCAAAGTGTTTCGACATTGCCGTCGACGCCGAGCGACTGGCCGGAAATGTTGATCCCCGCATCGGAGAGCAGGAAGGCGACCATCGACGCCACATCATAGGGGCTGGTCATGCGGCGCAGCGAGATGTTTTGGAGATAACGATCCGTCATCTCTTCGTGGCTGATGCCGACCTGCTTGGCGCGCGCCGAGATAACACCTTCGATGCGGGGCCCCTCGATGATGCCGGGCAGGATGGCGTTGACCCTGATGGCGTGCGGTCCGAGCTCCTTGGCGAGACTCTGCGTGAAACCGATGACACCGAACTTGGCCGCCGAATAGGGTGTGCGGAAGGCGTAGCCATGGCGGCCGGCGGCAGACGACATCGAGACGATCGAACCACCGCCCGCCGCCTTGATCAGCGGCACGGCGCGCCGAGCGCACAGGAACTGGCCGGTCAGGCAGATGTCGATGCAGCGCCGCCAGTCGGAAGGGTCGATCTCGTCGACACCGCCTGTCGGCCCGGCAATGCCGGCATTGTTGATCAACGCATCGAGCCCGCCGAGTTTTTTCTCGACCGCCTCGAACAGGCGGTCGACATCCTCGTCGCGCGAGACATCGGCCTTGACCGCAGCGACAAGGTCGATCTTGCCGGGAGCAGCGGCCAACGCCTCGTCGGAAACATCGCAGACGACGATGCGAGCGCCGAGGCGTGACAGCGTGTCGGCTATGGCAAACCCGATGCCGCCGGCGCCCGCCGTGACCAGCACGCGCTGGCCTTTCAGCCCGGTCAAAAATTCGTCCGCCGATGCCGGCGCCCTTGTGCTCATGGTCCTGTCCTTCTCATTGCAGCCGCCGTTCGCGCAGCGCCATGACGGCGCCCAGAACGACCAGTCCGTAAAGAATTGCCCTCGTGGCATAGGGAAGCGTGGTGCCGGCGAGCAGCATCTGCAGTGCGGTCAGCAACAACACGCCGCCGAGCATGCCGAGATAGTGGCCGCGTCCGCCGGTGATCAGCGCGCCGCCGACCACCACCACAGCGATCGACGGCAACAGGTAGTCGTCGCCCATGCCAAGGCTTGCCTGACCCGAAAAGCCGGTCAGCATGATGCCGACAACAGCCGCGCAGACGGCCGAAAGCATATAGACCAGGATCAGCGTGCGCTCGACGCCGATGCCCGACAAGCGCGCCGCGCGTAGCCCATTGCCGATGCCGTAGACGCGTCGTCCGAACGGGGTGCGGCCAAGCAGCAGTACCGCCGCGACGACAAAGACGACCATCAGCAGCACTATTGGAGTCAGCAGGCCGGCGAGCTTGGCCGTCATGACCCAGCGCAGCATCGGCGAGGAAAAACCGGCCGGCGTGCCCTGCGAATAGAGCAGCGCACAGCCTTGCAGGATGCCGTTGGTGGCGAGCGTCATGACGATCGGCGAGATGCCGAGATAGACGATGCCGAAACCATTGGCGAAGCCAATGGCGCAGGCCATCAACAGGACGACCGGCAAGGCGTAGACAAGGGCGGCGTCGGAGCCGTTGACCATGCCGGCCAGGATGATGCCGGAGATGCCGATCGTCCACGGCACGGAGAGGTCGAGGCCACCGGTCAGAATGACGGTTCCCTGCCCCAGCGCCAGGACGGCTAGGAAGGACGATAGCACCAGCAGCGAATTCCAGTACCCCGGATTGAGGATGGCGCGGCCGAGCCAGACCTGCGTGACGACCACGATGAGCAGCAGGCAGACATAGGCGGGCAGCGCATAACGCAGCGTTTCCGCGTTGCGCAGGTGGAAGGCAGGGCGCGGCGCCGCCGGACTGCGCTGGGCATGGGCTGGTTCGGCGGTCTTGAGACGCCGGTCCACGCGCTCGAGTTGCGAGGGCAGTATGCCGGCGCGCCAGGCGGCGAGCCGGGCACGCGCGGCGCGTAGCTGCACGGCAAGCACCGATGCATGCGAGATGGAGCCGGCAAGTGCTGCCAGCACCAGAATGGTGCCTTCGGCGATGGTCGCATAATAGGCCGAGACATTGAGCACCAGCAGGATGTTCACCACGATCATCAGGATGTAGGCGCCGAAGACCGAACCCACCG